>JAYULG010000023.1:0-20872 GCA_043763755.1 Akkermansiaceae bacterium
CGCCAGCGTCTTTCGCCAGCGATGAGTTCGTATTTCCCATCCACCAATCGGACGATGAGCGGCTGGATGATGCCGTGCTGGCGGATGGACTCCATCAGATCATCCAAGGGTGCTTCTACAAATTGGAGCCGCGGCTGGAGTGGGCTGGGGATGACTTGATCGATGGACACATCTCGGACGCGTTTCGAATCGTCCACCACAGTATCTTGGGCGCTAGGCAACGGTGCGACGCTTTTTTTAATAAGTGCTCCAAGTCCTTTTCCGAGTGCCTGTTTCGCCATGGGGGGAGAGCTTTACGGAAAGCGGCGGAGAAATCCAAGCGGAATTCAGCCGGACTTGACGGACGTAAGCCGAGAGGCCATCCATTGCCGGGTGAAACCACGGTATTTTGTAGTTTTTTGCGGCATGTTTATTTTAGCAGCCGGTGAGGCAGCGGCGAAGAAGCCGCTCGCGCCATTACCCCCGCTCGAAGAACCAGCAGTGGCCCCCGAAGTGCCTGTGCCAGCGGCAATGTCTGCGCCGGCAGACGTCGTCGCCTCGGCGGTGGCGGCAGTGAGTAAACTAGGCGATGAAGTGGTGCTCGGGCGCTTCCAAGTGGCAGTGGACCGCATGAATCCCGCGTGGAAGGAGCGCACTGCAAAGCGCATGGGTGGCATGGCAAAACTCGATGAGCAGCTCGCAGGCGTCGCGAGGCAGATGGTCCAACAAGGGATCAGCATGATTTCATTCAAGCCCACTGGCCAACCCCGTTCATTTGAAGTCTCACCTGGTAGAAAAGTACATACCGTCAATGGTGCGGAGGTAGAACAACTCATCTTCAATCGATGGCTGGTGCTGGTGCCTACAGAGACGAAATTCCGCATCATGCGCGAGGGTGAGCCGAAGCCGCTGGTGATCGATAGCACCGGATTCCAAGTGGCAGTCTCGGATAAGGGGAAGAACGATTGGACATTTATAGATGGCTCAGGTTTGACCGTTAACGATCTGCGCAGCTTGTTTGCAACCTTACCGCAGGATCTCGATTTACCGCCAATTTCAAAAAAAGAATCTCGTTAGTATCCACTCCATGCCAGCCAAGAAGCAGCCCGAAATCGATCCAAACGTTCTCCACCGCAAACTCCTTGCACTCTGGAACCGCGGGCAAAGCAAGTATTGTGAAGTTCGTGGCTCTGAGATTCATGGGCGCGGTGTTTATGCATCTTGTGTGATTCCGAAGCACACACAGATCATCGAGTATGTGGGCGAATTGATTGATAAAAAGCTCAGCGAGCGGCGCGGTGTAAAGCAACATGCAAAGTCGATAAAAACGGGCGATGCTGCGGTATATATATTTATCCTCTCCAAGCGCTATGATATAGATGGTAATGTGCCTTGGAACACTGCCCGTTTGATCAATCATTCTTGCGAGCCGAATTGTGAGGCATGGATCGAAGGCCGCAAAATATATATCCATTCACTGCGTAGTATTCCGCCGGGTGAGGAGCTCACGTTTGATTATGGCTTCGATGTGGATTGTTACGAAGACCACCCATGTCTCTGCGGGCGTGCCGGATGTGTAGGCTACATCGTGAGCCGCAGTCAGTGGCCAGAACTCAAAAAGCGCCTTGAAGCAAAAGCACTTTGCTAGCGGCGCCTCAGCCTTGCATCAAGCGTGTGCCCCACCAGACCAAGGCGGCGGTGGCGGCTAATAGAAGCACGATGAGTGAGAGACTGCGTGTCTGATCCCGCTGGATATTAATGATTTGGCCGCGGGAAATGATTTGCTCGTGGAGGATGCGCTGCTTGCGCTCCTCGATCTCTAACAAAGGAGGCATCATCGTTTCCCGATCCTTCATTTCCCGTGCGAGTCTCTTCGGAATCTCGGCAAATTCCTTTTCTTTCATGCTAAGTTCTAGCTGGCTCTGGATGAGCGCATCTAACTCTAGATCTTCTTTTAAAACTTTTTTGCGGCCCATGGTGAAGAGGGAGGTTCACTTAACAAGATATATAAATAGCGCAACTCCACCTAAAGCTACGATGGGAAGATTGAAGGCGAATCCGTTACGGAGATTTACCATAAACTCTGAGCTATCCATTCTGCGGTGCTTACTCCGCCCGCGTTTCGTAGGTTTTCCGAAAATCGAGGCACAGCGTCCGCTGATGAAATAGTTTGCAGCTTGATCATACTCATCTGCGGCGATGTCTAGTGCCATGGTAGCGCGCTCAAGTTTCTCAGATTGATTTTCGCGGCTCCAATTCTCAGGATTATATTTATTGATCTTTTCAAGGTGTGAGGCAAAGGCGACTCGGCATTGCTCTAACTCTTCAGCTTCCTTGCGCATTTCTGATAACTCACGGTCCGTCAATGTGAGTGCGATACTTAGCTTCTCGGTGAGTTCTGCCTGCTGGGTGAGGAACGTCCGCTTGCGGCCAGTAAGTTCTTCGAGTTCAGACTTTTGGCGGGCAAGTTCTTTGTGTTCGAGCTGGATGCGGTCTAGTGCGGCCTCTGCATCTCTAAGCTTCTGATCATAGTCATCATCGCGCACGCCGCCGCCGGATGGAATTTCCATCTGTGTGGAGCGAATCTTGATATGGTGAGTGTGTTCGCTAGGGGTAGACATGGGGAAGGTGTGTGTAGAAAGATTGAGAAGGAATTACACAATCGGCTTTCATCCAGCGAGCGAAATATTTCACATATCTTGATTAAATTTAGCTTATGTGCAAGCGAACAGCTAAATGTAGAACATCGGTGCGCCATGGCTAATCGCAAGCTTCTCCACGGTGATGCGGTTGAGTGCTTGATCAAGTTCTGCGGAAACTTCTTCCCATGCACGGCGGATGGCTTGGCCAGACTCGCCATCCGCAGTGACGGTGCAATGGAGCAGCGCAGGGTCCACTGCATCCACCACTTGGCGCAGTGTGATTTGGTTTGCAGCGCGGGCCAAAAGATAACCACCAGCCTTCCCCCTGCGGCTCTCGATGAGGCCTGCACGCCTGAGATCATTGAGGATTTGCACGAGAAAATTTCCAGATACTGCTTCCCGTTGCGCTAAGTCTTCTAACCGTGTAAGAGTCCGCCCGTCATGGAATTTCGCAAGCTGGGCCATCGCCCGGCATGCGTATTCCAATTTTTGTGAAATCTTCATGAGCGAATCTGAACAGACCGAAACCCTCCCTGCCAGCTTCATTAAAGCGAAACTCTGCTCCAGCCTAGTCTCTGACAATGATGAGCTGTGGCAAACACTGCGTATAGAGGCGGAAACGGTCATGAGGGATGAGCCACACCTTGGGCCATTGGTGACGGATGTGATCCTTTCACGGCAGAGCATGGCGTGTGCCTTCGGAGCGAGGCTCTCTCGGCGGCTTGCCCGCGAGGATATGCCGAGGGCAGCATTGGAGCCTTTGTTCAACCGTGTCTTCGAAGCGCATCCGAAAATTGTGCACAGTGCGCAGCGTGATTTGATCGCCATGTATGAGAGAGATCCCGCGTGTTTTTCGCCCTTAGAGCCGTTGTTATTTTTCAAAGGGTTTCTCGCACTCACTACCTACCGGGTCTCGCATCAGTTATGGAAAGATGGCCGCCGCTGGCTAGCGCTCTATCTCCAGAGTCTGGCGAGCGAAGCCTTCACTGTGGACATTCATCCTGCTGCGCGGATCGGTTGTGGGATTTTGTTAGACCATGCCACGTCATTCGTCGTCGGGGAAACGGCAATCATTGAAGATGACGTTTCCATCCTTCACGAGGTGACTCTTGGCGGCACGGGCAAGGATTCTGGAGATCGCCACCCGATCATCCGCTCTGGAGTATTGATCGGTGCTGGCGCGAAAATTCTTGGCCGAGTGGAAATTGGTACAGGGGCAAAAATCGGTGCCGGAAGTGTAGTATTGAATGACGTGCCGCCACATGTCACCGTCGCTGGCGTGCCTGCGGTGGTGGTAGGTCTCTCGAAAGATCTCAATCCTGCCACAGCAATGGATCAAATGCTCGATTGCGGAAATAGAATCTAACACCCATGAAATACCTCTACATCGTCGGAATGACGCTCTCGCTCCTCGCGTGTGACAAAGTCAAAAATCTCGCCAGCAAGGTGAAAGACTTGGCGAACCAAACCACTGCAGCAGCTCCACCCAAGCCCTCGATTGCAGATCCCGAACTCCAGAAACTGGTGGATCAAACTGCGGAAGGTGTGATCTTTCGCAAGGACCTATCGTTTCCGCGCAAATTGGAGGTGAAAACCACACTCCGCGAAGAAATCGATGCGCGGGTTTTCCAAAATTCACTCATCGAGAACCGTGTGTCTGAATGGAAGGGCACTCAAATGACGGTGACCAAGCTTGAACGAATCGATGACTTCATCCGCTACACGCTTGAGCAATCCAGCTTCACTTTGCCGGTGGTGGAAGGCGCAGAGGCACCGAAAAAAGCGATTGCCGATCCTCTCGTGAAAATGGCGGATGCGGCTAAACCCGTGGTTTTCAAAAAAGCTGACTCAGGATGGAGCAGCGCCTCCAATGACTTCCGGGCAGCGGTGTTAGCCAAAGAACTCGCACCGTTTTTTGACTCACTGATGATCGAAAATTGCCTCGCGCCGCGCACCCTGTGGTTCGGGAAAAATCGGATCAAGGTGGGAGATGAAATCAAAGTCGAGGGCAGTAATGTGCCGATGATATTATGCGGAAAATCCAAAGCAGCGCTGACGCTCACCTATGAGGGCCCAGATGCGGTAGAAGGTCATCCGTGCGGTGTATTTGCAGTGAAAGGAAACTACGTGCGAGAAAAGTTTCCTGACTTCGAAGGCAGGCTTGCGGATGAAGATACCACAATCGAATCCGGGAAAATTTGGCTTTCTCTGCTGTATCCGATGATCCTCAAGCAAGAGCTAGAAACCATCCAATCGCGGAAGTCCGGCACGGGTGGTGCGGCAGCAGAGCGGAGCCAAGGAAAAATCAAAGTCCATCTCACCCGCCAATGGAAAGTCACATTGTGAGATGCAGCGCATTTCGCCTTTTATCTGCCAAAATATCCGCCAAACTTTTCCCCAATGAACGACGAAATCACTCTCTGGAAAGGAAGTCCTTCACAATGGCTCAATCTTTGGCCATTCACCATCGCGTTGCTGGTCATCGCCGGTATCTCGATCTTTGCGATTGGTTTTCCACCTGTCTTGATCGCTTTGATCCTCCCGCTGGGATTGATGGTTTGGAAATATTTGACTGTCCGCACTCAGGTTTTTGAACTTACCAGTCAGCGCCTACGCACCACCCACGGCATCATCAATCAAGTGATCGGTGAGATCGAACTCTACCGCGTCAAAGACATTCAAATGCGCCGCACATGGTGGATGCGGCTGACGGGCCTTGCGTCGATCAGCCTAGAAACCTCGGACCGCGGGCTACCATCGCTGGCCATCCCAGCCGTGCACTCCGGCATGGAATTGCGCGAGCTACTCCGCAAACAAGTGGAGCTACTGCGCGATCAAAAACGTGTGCGGGAAATGGACTTCGATGAGACCTCCCACACGGAAGGTCCCATCTAACAAACTTCAGCGGCCATAGACCCCGCAAGCTGCCAAGACGGCGCACGGGCCACCCGTGATGCCCACGGCTGGAATGCTGATTGCAATCGCTTCTCCATTCACCTTGAGAGTCGCGGAGGCCGCCGCCGCTTCCAAGCCTTGTTGGTGGAATGGAGCTGAAGCGGAAGGTGCTCGCTGGATCATGGCCTGCTCAGAAAAATCCGTCAGCCATGTTTCAAAAGTGAAGCCAGGAATTTCCACAAGTGCAGTCGCTTGAGTGGCCGCAGTGGTGATGGTGATTTTGCCCAAAATGGAAGGCGCATTTGCAAAAGGAGTATCCGCAAAAATGTGTTTGGCAAAGTAGGCAGCCACTACCTCATCCGTGCTGACGAAGCCAAAGGCAAGCGGTGGAGCTGCCACATCTGGCTGCCAAAAAAGCATACCTCCCGGTGCAGAGCCCACTGGCGTATGCACCATCCGCGCGACGTGGACGATGATGTTTGGCATCTCCAATGCCGAGTTTGTTTTCGCAATGAGATCCACTCCACCTTCCCAAGACATCCAGTTATTAATCATGTTGCGCAGACGCTATGGCCCCGCGTGAGACGGTCAAGCCAGTTCGCAGGCGAGCTGGATGGCAGCGATCATTGAGGAGGGATCTGCTAGATTTTTTCC
This sequence comes from Akkermansiaceae bacterium, assembly GCA_043763755.1. Lineage (GTDB taxonomy): Bacteria > Verrucomicrobiota > Verrucomicrobiia > Verrucomicrobiales > Akkermansiaceae > Luteolibacter. The sequence continues at coordinate 6,171 of JAYULG010000023.1, forward strand.
TGCAATCGAGAATGCGGTGCCGTGGTCTGGGCTGGTGCGTGGATGCGGTAGGCCGAGGGTGACATTCACGGCGGAATCGAAGTCCAGCAGCTTGAGTGGGATCAGCCCTTGATCGTGATACATGGCTAAAACGGCATCATATTTTCCCTGCGCTGCATCGCGGAATATCGCATCAGGCACGGCGGGACCTGTAAAAATGGCGAGCCTTTGCCGATTGAGTTGAGCGATGGCTGGAGCGATGATGCGGGATTCTTCATCACCGAAGGCACCATTTTCTCCAGCGTGTGGATTGAGACCTGCCACAGCGATGCGGGGCTGGGAGATTCCACGGCGGGTGAGGAATTCTGCTGTTAGATTTCCGATTCGGACAATCCTGCCGACCGTGAGCAGGGCAGAGACGTTTGCAAGCGGCTCATGAATGGTGGCAAGTCCTACCGTCAAAGATTTGCCAGTGAGCAGCATCCCATAGTCTGTCACTCCGAAGGCGTGGGCGAAGTATTCCGTCTGGCCGGGAAAGCGAAAGCCGATGGCTTGCAGCCCTTCCTTGGACACCGGACCAGTTACGACTGCGTCGGCTTGACCAAGCTTCAGCAGGCGCACGGCTTCATCAAGAGCTGCCAGCGCCGCCTCGGCCGAACGAGTATCGGGCCTGCCCGCGCAGCCAGCTTGCCGATCACCCAGCACAGTAATTTCCACATCCGCGGGTAGTGAAATGGTGGCCAATGCGCGATCAATGACTTCTGGGCCGATGCCGGCTGGATCGCCCAATGTGATAAGTATGCGGCGCATGCTAGGAGTTTCTGTGAAACCTCGCATGGCGCAAGCAAGGAAACGGACCTGTAAAGCTAGGGGTAAAGGCCTTTTCCATGCTTGCGGTCGTGGATTCAAAGCCATTAAGCTCCAACGCATGCGGAAGATTTGTGTAAAGTTGATTGCTCTAGGCTCGATGTGTTTGGTGCTCTCTCAGTGCAGCACCTCAGGGGTGGGCGGCGGGACAATGGGTGGGCCGACAGTCGAGGAGCGCAATGCAAAGATCGCAGGAGAGGCACGTGGTGATTATTTTATCGGGAGGCGCTACTTCGTCGAGAAAACAAGGTTTTGGGGCTACCTACGCAAGCCGGGGGAATCATGGAGGCGGGCGAAGCTGGTGCTGTTTCGAGAGGATCGGAAGCTATCGCCAGACCGCTTGAGCGAGGATGGCCCACTAGGGCAGCGCTACGCATTTGATAACAATCACGAATATCGGATCCGTGGAAATTTCACCGGAGAGAAAGCCTATGATCCCAATAGTAATCAGTATCTGCCAGTCTTCATGCTCACCGGGTATGAGCTACTTGATACCAATCCTGGTTGGCTTTTCCGCCCGGATGACCGCTATGATCGGCTGCGCATGACCTTGGTTCCGAACTGACATCCGTCTTACTTTCCACGCTCTATGATCAAGCCAGACCGCATCAAAAGATCGGTAAAAGCCACACAGAATGACCGTGCTGCTGGCGATGCACCGAACATCGGGCGGGTGGCGAGAATGCCTGGTACGGGCATGCCCAAGGGCGAAAGACGCAAGCGCAAGCGCGCAGCAAACAAGGGTGAGCGGAAGGGTGGGAGAGTGATTTTAAATTGGGTGATTCTAGTTGGAATGGCGAGTGGCATCCTTGGCGCAGTGGGAATTTATTTCCTCAAGGATGTGATCAAGGTGGCACCGAGTGTGGGTGCTGAGGGGCGGTTAGAAATCGATGCGAATGAACTAGAGATTTCGAGAAATCCTCAGATCACCAGCCCGACGGAAGTCGAGGCGTTTGCGGTAGTGAAGGCTGCGCTGGGCGTGAGAGACGCATCCCAAATTTCAAAACACTTTGTGCTGGGAGAACAGACGGCGGAAGCTGCAGCCAAATTTTTGGCAGACTTAGAAAAAAATGATGGCGAATTCATGCGAATGGATTGGCTGAGTAACATGGATGCGAATGGGCTTACTTTGGAGGGTGTGCTCATCCGGTTTCGCAAAGAGGGAAGGGAGCGCGGCAGGATCGCGTTCCTCAGACCGAGTGGAGAAGGAGGCTGGAAAGTTGATTTCGAGTCATTTGCTCGGATTGCAGCACCAGCTTGGGATGAGCTGTTAGGTAAGAAAGTGGATCAAGCGCAGGTGCGTGTATTTCTGGTTGAAGACAGTTATTACAACGGCCCCTTCAGCGATGATAGAGTATGGAAATGTTATGGTATCGGTTCTCCAGACACCCAAGAGTTGCTGCAAGGTTATTGTAAATTAGGATCCGCCCAAGCTGCGGCGATATCAGCGATTCTTGAGAGAGGGCAGAAAGTGAACCGGGCGATGATCGAGATCCAGCGCGTCAAGGATGGGAGGCCAAGCCAATTTGAGATCACACAAGTGCTAGCTGAGGACTGGGTGAGGGGAGAAAAGCCTTTTGATCAAGGATTTAATTGAGGCAAAAGCTTTTGTTTTCCGTGCTGGCGGGGGATGGAGAAAGGAGGCAATTTTTAGAGATTGATTCGCCGCCTTAGAAGTCTTTTTAGCCTCCACCTCAAAGCGAAAGCCAAACATTATGATCCCCATTGATTTCCAGCGTGACATCGCACCACCTCCCAAGCGCGAGCCTGGTGGATCACACAATCTGGGCCGCTTGACTCGTTTGCGGGTCAAAGAACTGGATCGTTCCACAGAACGTTATGGGCTAGTTGAAACGAGGAAGCGCCACGCGATTTTGAATCGTGGAGCCTCGGCGTCAAAATCTTCGAACATCGCGGGATCCTTCTCATGCATCGCAGTGCTGGCGGTTTTTCTTACAACGTGGGCGATACTACGAATGGGCGGTAAAGATGCGGGTGGAGTGACTCCATCAAGCGAATCAACGAGTGGCTCCACTGAGACACCTAATTTTTCGGTGCCAACGGCAAGCGAGGCAATCGCAAGTGTGAAGCGCAGATTGGACTATGGAAGCTCCTCAAGTATCGGCGAATAGAAGTTTGGAGAGAGGATTTCTAACTACGGGCGGCGCAGTAGGATGGTCCAGCGCACGCTGCTCTATTGATAGGAAGACTCCACACGGTGGGCCACATCGCGATAGCCGTAGTCCACCTCGTAAATTTGTTTGAAGCAATCTAGGGCGTTTTCCTTATCGCCCACTTCGCTGTGGATGAGGCCTTTTTCGTAAAGAACTTCCTTTTTGATATTGTCCATAGCGATTAGATCGGCGAGGGCATCTGAAAGCTGTTTCACTGCAAGATCTGACATACCCTTGGCGCGGAAAGTCCTAGCCAACATGAGAAGAACTTTGGTGCGGATGTGCGGATTGCGAGTGGCTTGCTGAAGGTGAGGAATCGCACCACTGAGATCGCCGGAATGATAGAGCGCTGATCCAAGCTCGTAGCGGAGTTGTGGATCGGTGGGGTTTTGATCGACGCGTTTTTGCGCTTCGATGACTTGCTCCGCGAGGCGTTCTGCTTTGCGTGCATCAAGGGCAATTTTGAGCTCCGTATTGGTGGGATCTGCGGCGAAGGCGACTTCAAGGTTTTTCAAATCCGTCTCGATGGCACGGTCATTCATGGCTGAGGCCTTGGTAGCGAGCGCGACATCGCCATTGCTGAGGCTGTGAGCCCAGGCAAAAAAGGTGTGTGAGTTGTGCCAATCTTCGAGCTGCTCATAGATGGAGGCGAGATCCTTCACTGAAGCAAGGTGGTTCGGATCATCATTGTATTTAGCAATCGCTCGATCACGGCGTTCTTCGAGTTGCTCGCGGGTGAGGCCGGTGCGGGATGCTTTCTCTAACTCTTCAAACTCGGCCGAGTTTTTCATGAGGGACTTCATATCCGCATTTTCATCCCACCTTGCTTTTTGCATAGAGGCGCGGGCAGAAGCATCCTTGGAACCCTTGATCGCAGAGCCGTCAGTAGGGTGATGTTTGATGATATCGTTGTAGACTTCTGCGGCATCCAGCGGTTGCTCACGAGTGATGTAAAACTCGGCCAGCTTGTGCATCAGCTTTGCGTTTTCCGGGCTGCCTTTGCGCACGGTTTCGAGGGCAAAGGCTGCCGTCTCTAGCATTTCAGATTTTAAACAAATATCAAAAAGGAGGTCATTTGCTTGATCATTGAATGGATCTTTTTCCAGTTCCTTCTCGAGCAGCGGGATAGTCCCGATGGGATCCTTTTTTGCGGGGCCTTGGAGCTTCATTACGCCCATGCTGCCGCTGCCGAAAAGGCCTGCCTTTTTCTTGGTATTTCCAACGAGCTGCATCTCACATTTACGGAGCATTTTGCGCCCATCGAGGAAGCCGGGGCTGTCTTTGAGGAGGGCTTGTAAGATGCTGATGCCATACGCGTGATTTCCAGTCTGCACTGCGCTGAGTGCTTTGAGCCATAGTGGCTTAAGGTTGGATGGGAGTTCTTTTTCGGTAATCTCGGGCATGGCGGTAAAGTTTTTGCGGGTTTTTGCTTTTCACGCAAAGGTGACTGCTCGGGAGCAAAGTGAAGACTGAACGGCGGCTTGGCAAGCGTCCGCTGTGTAAGAAAACATGAGTTTGGCTAAAGTCTGCATTTTTTGAGATTGATGGCTTAGCACTGAACGCCTACCGTCCGGTGGCGAGGGTCAAATTGATAGTTCCTTCGCTTGCTTGATCCCATTTCAATTTATGCCTCCTACACCAAAGAAGACCGGACGCCGTCCCTCGCGCAATCGTAACCGTTACGGCCCGCCAAAGCGTTCCACTAAGGATGAAGAAGAAAAGGCGGTAGAGGTGGATGGTGAAATTTCATCGGTATTGGCCGGCACAATGTTTCGTGTGAGGCTGGAGAGTGGGCATGAGGTTTTAGCGCATATTTCAGGGAAAATGCGCAAGCGCTTCATCCGCCTAGTGGTTGGTGACAGGGTAAAGATGGAGATGTCTCCCTACGATTTGACCAAAGCGCGGATCGTGTTTCGCCTGAGCTGAGCGGAATACTTAATCACAGTCCGCAGCGGTGGTGATGAGATCACGACGCTCGATTACAATTTCTCCCAAAAGCTCACTTTGGCGGACGATGAATTGATTGAGCTTCATCAATTCAAGCAGTGCGAGAAAGGTGACGATCACTTCTGCCTTGGTGGTGGCAGTTTCAAACAATTCTTCAAAGCGCCGTGATTGACCGGGGGCGAAGCTGCTTAAAAATAAGTCGATTTTATCGGAGACGGTGAAGCGATCATCGACGATGTCACCAAAGTCGTGTGATGCTTCGAAGCGCTTTAAAACATTCTGAAATGCGCGGATCAAATCAAAGATCGAGACATCTGCGAGGGTGGCAGGTTCCTCTGGTGGCTTGTCTTCTGCATCTGGCTGATGCGCGAAGCGCCCTTCTTGCTCAAGCTCACGGAGGCAAAGAAACCCGGCGGCATCTTTGAATTTTTTGTATTCGATGAGTTGGCGAATTAGTTCCCAGCGTGGATCATCCTCTTCAGCATCTTCTTGAGGGGGTTGATCTATTTTTGGGAGCAGTGTCCGGCTTTTTAAATACATTAAATTTGCTGCCATCACGATAAACTCAGAGGCGAGATCAATGTTAAGAAGCTTGAAGGTATTGATATAATCGAGGTATTGGCGCGTAATTCGCTCAATGGAAATGGCGTGAATATCAAGCTCGTCCTTTTTGATAAGGTATAATAGGAGATCAAGAGGACCTTCAAAGATTTCTAGGCGGACTTTATAGTCATTTACTTGCACGTGGCAGTTCGTAATGGCTTCAGGCTGGTGGTGCGAGGGCAAATTTCCCTCGCCTCGGTAACGGACACCGGATTTAATGCCGCCGCTGTAAGGCATGAGGAACTATGGAAGCTGAGCAATCGCAGAATTTCAACGAACGTTTGAGCCAATGGGTCTCCAGCCAAGGGTTTTGGTTTCAATTACGACACTCCCTTACTGGCAGTGGCAGTAAGGGCAATCTTGCGTTTCATTTCATTCGCCTAGCTACGCGATTGTCAGTCTTTGCATTGATCCTAGCCTTGATCTTTTGGGTTTACCTGCTGCGAAAACAAAAAAGCCCTGCATATTTTAAGGATATCCGCTTGGCGATGCAGCAAGGTTTGTCTGCCTCCGAATCTCAAATGGCGGGATATTCTGATATTCGCGGAGACCGCAGCATCAATCGGCTCGTTTTCCAAGGTGGTGAAAAAACCTTTTTTACGACTCTCGAGGCACGCAACGTCCGTTTTAAAAAAGGTCTGATCGATGACCTCAAATCGACTTGGGACCCAGGGACCATCGCCATCACGCGGCTAGACATGGAGCTGCGTGCGGGGGCTGACGATGCTGCAATGTCTCAAAATATCTCAGATGCGATCTTTAAAGAAATTCCTAGCGTGAAGATTGGAAACATAGAGGTGGCGGATACGACTTTACGCTGGGGCTACTCTGAGCGGACGCGAGGGATGATCGAGGGCAGCCAGCTCAGGCTGCTGCGGGGAGATGGTTTTTGCAGACTCGTTTTCCGTGGTGGGACGTTCTCACAGAATTGGTTACGTAAGCTTGAAATCATCAATCTGGCGGTGCAGATCGATAGGGATGGAGTCACGATTCAGAAGGCGGAATTTCGCCGTGGTGGTGGGACTGTGGAGTTCTCAAATGTGAAGGTCATCGGCGGTGAGCGTCCGACTGTGCATGGGACTGTCAGCTTGAGGAAAATGGAGTTAGAGCATTTGATCCCGCAGGCGCTACGGAGTTTTATTGAAGGGACTTTGTCAGGTGACTTCGAGGTGTTTGGGTCAACGAATACTTCAGAGGGCATCGGCTTCAAGGGACTAGTAGTGCTTGATGGGCAAGATACGATTTCCCTTCGAGAGCGGTTTCACATCTTGAAGGCGCTGTCTGTGATTGATTACTCGCGAAACTATCATCGTGTAGATTTCCGCGAAGGTGAGTTTTATATGCAGTCAACGAATGGCGGATTGGAACTCACATCTTTGAATCTCAAAGCGGATGATTTGTTTACTATGGAAGGGAATTTGAAAGTCAGGTTACCAACGGCTGAGGAGGCCCAATCCATGGTAGATGAGAAGGTAGGCTCGGCTGTTCCTATTTTCATGAACGAGGAAAACAACCTAGACGAAAAACTGCGCAAACAAGTTGATCAAGATTTCACTCTGAAATCTGCGGGTCAGCAAGCGAGAAGAATCAAGGAGGGCAAGCAGAGTGAAGGATCGCTGAATCTCATGGAAAAAATGGCAATCAGCCAAGAACTGCGTTATCTCGAGGAGCAAGCTTCAGACAGGGCATCGCGCACTCTGCGCTACGAAGGTGCATTCAATATCACTCTTCTTAGCAATGCCTTTGAACGCACTCCTAAACTCTCTGCACAATACCCATTAGACCCCGTCACAAAACGCATATCGGTAGCAGTCCCCATTGAGGGAAGCATCTACGAAATTACCCTCAAGCAAGCAGAAGAAATCTATCAGCAAGGGCGCCGCTAGGAAATACTATACAACTGCTGCGAGGCCCAAGCTGTGATAGATCTCACGGGTGGCGTGGCTCTTGTTGAGAGTATAGAAATGGATGCCATCCACGCCTCCATCGAGAAGGCCGGCGCACTGCTCAGCCGCGTAGTGGATGCCTACCCGCTCGACGGACTCGGGGCTGGACTTCGCCCGGTCTAGCGCACGGAGTAATTTCGCCGGATAGCGAGCGCCAGCCGCTAGCTCTGCCATCCGCTTCATGCCTTGGATGGAAGAAACGGGCATCACGCCAGCGATGATTGGAACGTGAATCCTCGCAAGCGCGCAGCGATCACGGAAATCAAAAAAGTCATGATTATCAAAAAATAACTGTGTGCAAATGTAGTCTGCGCCCTCATCTACTTTTGCTTTGAGAAAATCCATTTCATCCACCCGATTGGGAGTGGCCGGGTGTCCTTCAGGAAATCCAGCCACGCCGATTCCAAATCCACGCGGATCTGGATGCACGCCTGAGTCGTTGAATTTCTTGATAAAACACACCAAGTCTGAGGCATGCCGGAAGCCGCTTTCAGACCAATCATAATTTGGCTGATCCTTCGGCGGATCACCCCGTAGCGCCAATATGTTAGAGACTCCGGCTTCAGCATAGCGCACAAGAATTTCGTGAACCTCTCGCTCGGAATGGCCCACGCAGGTCAGGTGTGGGACGGGCGGGATAGTTGTGGTTTTTGTGATACGCACCACTAAATCATGGGTCAATTCACGAGTGCCTCCGCCAGCGCCATAGGTCACGGAGACGAACGAAGGCTGGAGAGATTCCAGCTCGCGAATGGCTTGATAGAGATCTTCCCAAGCTGCGGGTGTGCGCGGTGGGAAAAACTCAAAAGAGAGTGAGGGCTGCGATGGCGCAAGAATATCCTGAATGTGCATGACTTTTGACGAGTGCAGCTATACGACATTTTCTCTCTCAAGCCGAAACTTTTTTCTGGCCCCCGTGTTTCTAATCGAGAGCGCCGTCCACCGTGGAGGCCTTACATCTAAAGCTGACATGAAAAGCAAAATAGTCCGCCTTGTTACCTTGGGAATACTCCTCCCTTCAGTATGCCATGCAGAGCAGAGTCCGCCATCCCCAAAATCTGATGGGAATGACCGCCCACCATTCAAAGAGGTGTGGAAACATGCAGATAAGGATGGAAACGGACTAATTTCTACTGCGGAGTTTGACTCCCTCCCGAGGCTACAAAAATTGCCCGATGTGAAACGGAAAGCATTGTTCAAACGCTTAGACAAGGACTCGAATGGGAAGCTTAGTCGACAAGAAATTGGTAAAATGGGAAAACCATCAGATGGCGAGCGCATGCCTTTCAAGCGTCTTTGGGAGTTAGATGCCGATAAAAGTGGCGGCATCGGTTTGGAAGAATTTAAGCTGGGGCAGTTTGCACAGAAGCTCCCTGCGGAGCGACAAATTAAGGTGTTTAATCGTTTGGATTCTGATGGCGATGGCACGATCACCCCCAAAGATAGGCCGAAGCAGTCACAGCCTTTTCCAGATGGAAACCACCGCCCCATGGATGAGGGAATCGACTTCAAACTAGACACCGATGGCGATGGGACAATTTCGTTTGCAGAATTCCGGGTAGGGCCAGCGATGAAAGATAAGACCGAAGATCAACAAGAGAACCGTTTTGAGCTGCTGGACCGCAACAAAGACCGCAAGCTGAGTGCGGAAGATTTTCCAGAGCCGTCGAAGCAATAGATGTCATCAGAGGATCTCAAAGAAGCAGTCAGAATTCCTCCGTCACCGTGGCCTTCGGCTTCAGGAGCCAATGCATCAACACGCCAATTCCAATGATACCGCCGGCGAGCATGGGTGCCGTCCGCAAGCCTGGATCTGCGCTTTGAATCGCCCCATGCACGCGGCTTACAATTAAAATGAGGCACACCAGCGCACCCATCACTGGCACGATGTAAGGAACCTCAAATCCACCATGTGGCTCACCCGGGCGTAGCTTTAAGATTACCAGCGCCACATTTACCACTACGAAAACTGACAGCAAGAGCAGTGCCGTAGCCTCAGCCAAGGGTTTCACACCTCCGACTAGGATTAGACAAACTACGATCAAGAATAATAAGCCAACCGCCACGTAAGGCGTGCGGCGCACAGGATGAACATTGGCAAGCACCGCTGGAAGTAAACCTTGGCGGCTCATTCCGTAGATCAATCTTGATCCCATCAGATAGTTCAGCAGTGCTGTATTTCCGATCGAGAAAATCGTGATGAATAGAAAAACACGATCAATGTTTTTTAACCATGGAGCTGCCGTCTTTGCCACCTCCATGAGCGGCGCAGGACTCCGCGAGAGTTCCTGCCAAGGGACCACCGAGACTGCCGTGATAGCGACGGCCATGTAAATCACCGTCGCTGCCAACATGGCACCTATGAGACCAAATGGGATCGACCTCCGTGGGTTCTTCACCTCCTCGCTTACATTGAGAATATCTTCGAAGCCGATGAAGGAAAAGAACGTGAGCACCGCTCCTTGCAAGATTACAATCGCACTGATTCCTGCAAGCCCAGAGCCCATCGCTTGAGGAGGCACTTCAAGATAGTTTACGCCGCCCCAATACTTCATTCCCACACCTATGATAAACACAAGTCCGCTTACCTCCACGATGGTACATAATATATTCAACCACATGCTTTCACGAATGCCACGATAGATCACTGCGCCTAATATCAGCACCCCGAGGATGGCGATCACCTTTACCGGAAGATGGATACCTCCTTGCTTGCTTAGATTTTCTGCGATTGCCAAGGAACCCGTAGCCATGCTCGTAAGACCGCTCATGAGCACGGCGATGCCCACAGTGTATCCCAGCCAACTTCGGCGGAAAGCACGTTGGCTGACATATGCAGCGCCGCCCGCGCGCGGGTAGCGGCTGCCTACGCTAGCGTATGATAGCCCAGTCAGCAGCGCTGCCACCATGGCCACCATGAATGCAAGCCATACGGCATTGCCTAGAACACCGGCCACGCGCCCGAGTAAAACATATACTCCTGCCCCTAACATCGAGCCTAGACCATAGAATAACAACTGCCACGGTCCGATGCTTTGGCATAACTCCGTTTGCTTGTGATCTTGTTGTGCGGGCATCGCGTTTTGCAGAGCAGAAAGTGCGCCGCCTAGGACATTAAACTCCAGCCGTAAGCATTCGGTTTGGCTTACTGCGGAAACAAAGTGCTACTCCCACCGTGACCAAGGTGCCAAACATAATCCGCCATGTGAAAGCAATGATCGGTAGCCACTCAGGATTTTTATAAAGCTGACGACCCACCAGCATGTTTGAGAGATCGTTGGGTAAATTCGTCAGGAAACCAACGGCGATGAAGCCTGCGATCATGCCGAGCAAGTTTCCTCTACAAGAGCCTCGCGTTTTCGTGAGCATACCTACCAAAAAGACACCTAACAACGAACCATAGGTATAGCCGAATGAGCCTAGCACAATCGGAATAATGCGTAGTTCAGGATTCTTTAGCTTCACCCATGCTGTGCCGATGCCGATCAGCGCGAGGAAAACAGAAAACCAAACGGTAGAAATCCGTGCCACGCGCATCTGTTGTTGTGAAGTCGCCAAGGGCCGAAATACGCCTAGATACCAATCTTTGGTAAAGGTGGTGGCCAACGCATTGAGTGCGGTGGAAAGAGATCCCATCGCTGTGGCAAATAGTCCCGCCGCGATTAAGCCTCGCACGCCTGGTGCAAGATCATGCACCATGAACCATGCGAAAATACCGGGATCTCCCACTGGCTTATTCGCCGGGTAAAGCTCGTAGTATTTCCACACTAAAATTCCAATCGCTAGAAAGCCGACCACCACGGGCAAATCGATAAGCCCTGATAATATCACTGCCCGTTGGCCTCGTTTGGCATCCTTGGAGGTGAGCATGCGCTGGACCATATCTTGGTCTGTGCCATGGGTGGCAAGGGTGGTGAAGATCGACCCTAACAAAGCCGCCCAGATCGTGTATTCTTGAGTGAGTATGAAATGTATATGTTCACCAAAATCCTTTCCGGGGCGGATTCCTGTATCAAAGGCGATGGGCGATACTACGGAACTTTGCAGCCCAGCCCAGCCACCAGTTTTTCCTAACAGCCAGAAGAACACATAGAATGCTGCGCCAAACATCAGGGTGATTTGAATCAAATCTGTCCATACCACCGCCTTAATGCCGCCGATAGTTGTATAAAGTGCCGTCAATCCTGTGATAATGATCACCGCACCTGCATAAATGATAAGTTCTTGATGGAAGCGCTCATCCTTGCTCATTTGTGCAAATTCGGGGTGCGCCACCTCCCATGCGAGGACTAATAGAATCGCTGCGATGAAAATTCTAGATCCTGAGGCGAGCGAGCGCGTGAGCAAGAATACTACCGAAGCCAGCCGCCGCGTGAGTGTGCCAAAGCGTATCTCTAAAAACTCGTAGATGCTGGTGACGTTATACTTATAGAAAGGTTTGATAAAGATCGCCGCGACTAAAAACCGCGCAAGTATCGTCCCGATGACAAGCTGGGCATATAGAAAATTTCTTTTGGCAAACCCCTCGCCAGGAGTCCCCAGAAAGGTCCCAGCGGAGATCTCAGAAGCAAGGATGGAAGCCACGACTGCCCACCATGGCATTGAGCGATCTCCAAGCGCATAGGATTCCATCGTCTTCTGCCCCCGCGAGGCATAAAGTCCAATGCCGATGATCACAGTAAAATAAATTCCGATGATGATCAGATCCAAGCCGAACTCTTTCATGGACGGATGCTAGAGAAACGCTGTTTTTCGCCAAGAGCGAATTTCGCTACTGGGTGAAATTAGTTAAGATGTCTGAATGATTGACGCACTCTAAAATGATCTCTAGTCTCCGCCGCAATACCATGGCTAGCGAATCCATCTCCTTTCCTTGTCCTGCATGTGGAATCAATCTCACGGTGCCACACGCACTTGCGGGAGTCGTTGGCCCATGTCCGTCCTGCGGGACATCGATCCAAGCACCCGCGGCACCTCACGTCGCTTCTCCGCCCGCGCCGCCTCCAGTTCTTATAACTCCGCCAAGCGATGAATTTGTGCCGCCTGTTTTACCAGCAGCCTTGCGGCCAGAGCCACGGCAGTTACCAAGTAGGCCTTCTCATGTGGAGCCGCTAGCCAAGCCGATGCCAGAGACAAGCATGGAAGATGCCTCCTCAGAGCCAAATTTGCTGCCGCGCCATCCGCAGAGCAAAGGACCGTTTCAACGATTTTTGTTAGGGTTTTTGTTCCTTGTTCTCTCTGGGGCGCTCATCTACGGCGTTCTCACTGCGTTAAAAAGTCAGGAGCAGAAAGCTGGAGAAACGATTGTAAAACCAGTACCAGGCCCAACTTTGCCGATCGTTCCCGAGAATGTGCCACCTGTGGAAGAGCCTGCAGAACCCCCAACTACTGAGCCGCCTACTTTACCTGTGCCTGCGCCAGAGCTTCCGGCAATAGTGCCACCGACTGTGGATGTTATAGAAGGAATGGAGCCGGTAATGCCAGCGATCGCTGCATTGGAGGTCCTAGAAAAGTTTCTCGCAGCTCCGAGTCTTGCAGAAAGACTCCCGTTGATGGAAACGAAAACACCTGAGACCGAGCTAACAAGTTCTGTGTTAGCGCGTCCGTTACCCGCGCGGCGGAGTATTTTAATCGATGCGCAAGAGGCAAACGAAGTGGAGGGAGTGATGGATATATACTATAACGTGGATTTCGAAGGTCCGAAGGGGCAGGTAAATTCGCAGACGATGTTGATGAGAATAAGAGGCTCAGCAAAGCCAAAGGTGGTGGTGGATCCATTCCTTGATGCATTTGGCGGGAGGCTTCTTGCTTATGTGGCCAAGCCCACGGATAAGGGCGGGATTTTTCAGGTAATTATTTCTGCGGTGGCAGCCTGCAATAATGAAAATGTTCCGGATCGTGAAAAGAAGCGCACGCTGAAGTTGCTAGCAAGAGACAATACTCGGGAAATAGCCCAAGCATATACAGGAACCCAATCAAAGATCGGCCTGATGTTAGAAGATGGCACATTTAGCTTAAGCTATGGTAAGGCAAAGGCTTGCACGGTGTTGCTGCGCTGGAACGTAGAGGACAATCCTGAGCAACCCTATCTTGAAGCGCTAGACATCAAACGCTTTGATTGGAATCCCTAAGTTATAGGACTTGTGGGCAAGCTGTAGAGAGAAACGCCTATCCACCAGCTTTTTGAGTTCCGGTGGTGAGTTTTGGGATGCGGCCTGCTTCGTTCAGCGCCCTCCAGCCGCCTTTCAAAACTGAGACATCTGCGCCGAGATCTAGCGCGTTGATTCGTTTGGCAATTTCATGGCTAAGACCGCAATTTTCATCGCCACAATAAACAATCACGCGGGGAGTCTCCAATATACGCATGGCAGACTCAGCCTCGAAAGTCTGCATATCTTCCGTGGGATCGAGGTTCCAAAGTATGGATCCGGGGAGTCCGTCCTTTTTCCACTGTGCTCTTGATCTGCCGTCCACCCATAGGATGGCGATGCCCGGTGGTATTTGGTTCAGGCAGATTTCAGATGGTTTCAATGACGCTGGATCGCAGACGAAAGTGCGCTGGGGAGGCCCTTTGATCAAGTGAGTGGTAGCGGCAGCAGCCAGCGAAATCATACTAATGGTGATGAACTGACCGAGTGCATTCATGGTCTGCCAGCGCTCACTGCCGCAGGGGTTGGCTTCCGGACAACGGCGAAGGCTTGCTGAGTTTTATGCTTGGGTAAGGGGCAATCGGTCTCAATACGGATCACGCCGATGCCGGGGGAGTTAATATTTTCCGGGGTGACTTTGAGTTGGTAATGTTTCCCTTCAAGTAGAGTTTGAACTTCGCAGGTAAACTCAGCGGATGAGCTTTTCGCATCGGTCACGCGGATAGTCTGACCTTCCATGATTTTGATATCGATGATCTGTGGTTCTCCATTTCCGCCGATGTCCCATTTCAGAGTTTTGGGTTCTACAGCGATGAGCACTGGGATATTGACGCGCAGCTTCAGCACAGTGGAGGGCTTGTCTTCTGGGTCTTGATCGAGCCAAAGAGCGATGACTTTTTCTACCGATCCAGAAAAGTTTGCCATCTCAAATTTCGCACGGATCAGGCCGGACTCACCTGGCTCGTAGCGCAGTTTTCCGTTTGAGATCTCGATGGCTACGCAACTGCAGCCGGGATCGCTTTTGACGATTTGAATGG
>JAYULG010000024.1:0-1531 GCA_043763755.1 Akkermansiaceae bacterium
AGATGCAGCGGCCTCCACATCGAAGTGATCGCCCCAGCAGGCAAGCTCGAGGCCATCATAGCCCATCTCAAAGGCGAGTGGGGCAAGTTTTTCAAGAGGTAAATCGGCCCATTGGCCTGTGAAGAGAGTGACGGGGCGTGACATGGATTAGGTAGAGTTGGAAATGAAGCTGCGCAGATAAAAGGCGGCGTGCCGTGCAAAGTCAAAACGAAGTTTTGTGGGATAGGTGGTGGGACCCTACTCAGTTACCTGGAGGATGATGCGGGGAAAGACGGGCTTTGGGCTACCAATCGAGTGACCATTTGGCAGGAGTCCCCACTGAAGGTCTGCCAGGTTGAGAGATGTCAGTGATGGTAGGTTCAGTTGCTCTGCGAGTTTGGCAGTTACGTCCGGCAGAATCGGGGAAATCATTACGGCGATCTGTGCAACACTTTCCGCAAAGTGATAGAGAATCGTGGCGACGCGGTCTTTCTTGTCCGGATCTTTGTTGAGTTCCCATGGCTTCATGCGTTCCGCATAGCCATTGCAAAATGAAACGTGGCGATTGAGGGCTTCGAGCGCTTTTGAAATTTCATACCCATCCATCGCTGCTTCATAGCCTTTGATTGTCTCTGCTAAGGAATCTTGCACGGCGATGTCTTCTTCTAACAAGGCACCTGTGCTTGTAAGAATGCCTGCGGTGAAGCGTTGGCTCATATTGAGGGCACGGTTGCAGAGATTGCCGAACTCGTTTGCAAGCTCGGTGTTGTAGAGCATGACAAGTCGCTCGATATCATAGTTGGCATCCTTACCGGTGCTGATATCCCGCATGAGATAATAGCGGAGCGCCTCCACTCCGAATTTCTCGGCAATTTCACCGGGATCTACCGTGTTACCTATAGACTTGGACATTTTTTCCCCGCCAAGGCCGTTCCAGAATCCATGGACGAGCAGTTGTGGCATCTGGGCATCTGTGAAGCCCATGGCATGCAGCATGCAATACCAGTAAATCCCATGGGCTGGAATGAGAATATCCTTGCCGATGAGATGGACGGGGCGCGATGACCAGATTGTTTCAAAGTCAGGTAAACCCGAGTCAGGCGCGGCTTTGTAGCCCGCAAATGATACGTAGTTGATCAGCGCATCAAACCACACGTAGGTGACGTATTCTTCGTCGAAGGGTAACTCAATGCCCCAGCGCAAGCGCTCCTTAGGGCGTGAGATACAGAGATCAATGCCAACATTTTTTTCAATGGCATTGAGCAGCTCAGATTTGCGGAAAGTGGGCAAGATGGCATCTGCGGTGGACTCGAGGTAGCCCTTAAGCCAAGTGGTGTGCTCGCTGAGTTTGAAATACCAATTCTCTTCCTCGATTTGTATAACTTCGCCCCACTCAGGTCCGAAGTTCCCGGATTCATCACGGTCTCGATCACCGAGAAATTGTTCTTGTCGCACCGAATAGTGGCCGCTGTGTGATTTTTTATAAAGTTGGCCTTTGTCTTTCAGCTCAGTGAGAATGGCGCGGACGCAAGATTTGTGGCGGGTGTCAATC
>JAYULG010000025.1:0-20827 GCA_043763755.1 Akkermansiaceae bacterium
CAACAATTGCCGATGTCAAAAGTGGGATTAGTGAAAGTATAATGTTACGTTGCATGTGTTTCATATAATTGTGAGGTTTATGGTGATAAGTTTGTGTTGAAGAAATGTTCTGTGTTTCAATTCAGTTACACCAATGTAGTGTGATTTTATATTGAGTCGATGGGGTGTTGCCCTACTAATAGAAGAAAACTTTCCTGACAAAAACCTTGAGTCGCGGCTTACGGGGCATTTGCTGACATTATTGGTTTTCAGAGCTACAGCAGGGGCCATGTTTTGCGATTTACGCGCCGAAATTTAAGATTCCTCGGACGGGGCGTGGGGGCTACAGTCCTGCTGATGTTTTTTCCTGAGTTCGAATACAGAAGCTGGTTGGGTTTAATGGGTCTGATCGCTTTTTACATTGTTGGATTTTTGCATGTGCTGCATGCCTTGATGAATGTGCGCACATCGCAAGGGACAATTGCTTGGGTGGTTTCCCTACTGACCGTGCCTTTTTTGGCGATTCCAATGTATTGGTTGTTAGGAAGAACTCGTTTTTTAAGCAACGTAGGTGGGCGGCGTGAGAATGATTGTGAGCTACATAGGCATGCGGCAGCGATGCGTGAGCGTCTGAAGGAGTTTGAGGTAGAAATTCCAGAGGACGATGGATTTGAGCGGGCAGCTCAGTTTTTGGGTGGGCTGCCATTTACACGGGGTAATGAATTAGACGTCTTGATTGATGGAGATGAGACGTTCAACCGAATCTTCGAGGCAATCAAAGAGGCGAAGCAGTACGTATGTGTGAGTTTTTTCATTGTAAAAAATGATAAGCTCGGAACTCGCTTTCAAGAGGCGCTCATCGAGCGGGCACTGGCTGGAGTGAAGGTGTATTTTCTATTCGACGAGATAGGCTCGCATAAGCTGCCAAGGCGCTACCTCAGGACGATGAGAGAAGCCGGAGTCCATTGTCATTCGTTTGGCGTGAATCGATTTTGGTGGTCGCGCTTGCAGATGAATTTCAGAAATCACCGGAAAATTGTAATCAGTGATGGAAAGACGGCATTCATCGGCGGGCTGAATGTGGGAGATGAGTATCTAGGGCGTGATCAGCGCTTTGGAGAATGGCGTGACACACATTTACAAATGCGGGGGCCTACGGTGCAGGCAATTCAGTTGGTGTTTTTGGAAGATTGGTATTGGGCATGCAATGAAGTGCCTGAACTGGCATGGGAAACGGTGGGTGAGACAGCAGATCAAGTGGCAGCGGTGATTCCCACGGGGCCAGCGGATCCGGTGGATTCGTGGCAGCTCATCGTGGCGGAAGCCGCGAATTCATCCCGCAAAAAACTGTGGATTGCCTCCCCATATTTCGTGCCAGACGAGGGAGTTCTGACAGCATTACAAGCGGCGGCGATCCGAGGAGTCGACGTGCGGATCCTTATCCCAGAGCGGCCAGATCAGTTATTGGTATGGTTGTCGGCATTCTCTTACTACGACCAAGCGATTCCGTATGGGGTGAAATTGTTTCACTACCACCGAGGATTTCTTCATCAGAAAGTGATGTTGATTGATGAGCGACTCGCTGCAGTGGGAACTGCCAATTTAGACAACCGTTCATTCCGCTTGAATTTCGAAATCACGGGATTCTCGACGGATGTCGGGTTTGTCCGGGAGATCGATCAAATGCTTACCCGTGATTTCTCATTTGCTCGGGAGGCAAAGCTGGAAGATATCCAAGGGAAATCGTTTTTGTTTCGGGCAGCAACGCGTGCGGCGAGGCTTTTGGCTCCGATTCAATGAACTTTGATCACCAAAAATCGTGAGCAACGAAGGACAATCTTTCCAACAAACACGACTTTAACGACTTGCTACAGATGCTAAATCTGGCCGCTGACGAATGATGTTTGAGAGCATCTGATTGCAATGCGCAAACTTCGTGCGACTGCTTAGAATCTCTGCACTGCGCGTGAACGACCCCCACTGGGCGATTGTAATTTCTACGTTGCGGCGGCCCCATTGATTCATGATTTCTTTGGAAGGTTTGTAGATGTCGACAGTGCCAGTGCCAGTGAGTGCGGAACCGTAGTCGTCCACTACGTAGAGATACGGCAAACCTTTGATCCGAAAGGTGGTGCCCACAGGGTAGAAAGACCAGTCTGCTGCAGCGCTCCGTACACGATCATTGTAGCGCAAGAGGGTGCCCGTGGCATTTTTGCTGCCATAAACCAAGTGATCGCACTCACTGCATGTGTAAGCGGTAGTGCGTACGATGCGAGTCCGATCACTGAATGAATACACTGGCATGGAATGCTTATCACGGGGTTTGCCAGCAGCTGATGCTACAGCAGCGGAGGAACAAGCTGGGATGTTAAAATTTTCCCTCTTGTAGGAGGCCGCAAACCCAACTGGGGAGCCGCCATTGATCGAGGATTTTGGAATGACCGCTACACTAGATGATCCACAATTCGAGAGTAGAGCCGCAATGAGCGAAAGGCAGGCGATGGATAAAAGTCTGGAAATCATGCTTTGTGGGATTGCGGTTTTACAGTCGGACGTTTCACCAACCGCCCGTGGGAATACCCAGATTGTGTGATTAGGGCAAACTCTAAAAGCAACTGTTAGGTAATTTTTGTGAAAAACCGCTCAAAATTAACAAGTTACGTACATTATCGACGGCTATTGCTCGACAAAAGGCTAGCACGAATTTCAGCGAGTCGCGGCGGGTAGCCATGCGCGAGCTCCCGTGCTCCGTTCTGCGGCGGTATGGAAAAACCCCTCGAGACCCCTCTTAGAATGAAGATCTGCCACGGCATCTACAGTCCGTCCCCAGCGCCAGCGGAAGCCAGCATCCCGCAGTCTTACGGATTCGGCCCAGCGGCTTTTTGTAACAAGTTCGGTCTCGGTATGCATCAGCCGGGCACCGATTTCCAACATCCAAAGCGCCGCCGGCAAACCTAGAGGCATGCCCACGGCCTCACGAAATGTCTGCATCCATTCACGGTTACTCGGAAATTCTGGGGCGGTCACATTGATGGTGCCGTCTAGGAAGGGATCATTGAGTGCAAAATCAATTGCCCGCAGGAAATCCTCCATGTGGATCCAACTGATTTTTTGGTTCCCAGATCCCATAGCCCCACCCACGCCCCATGCCGTGAGTTTGCGCAACACATCATAGACGGTGGCTGGTTCATTCGCCAGCACCATGCCGATGCGCAGAGCGAGCTTCCGAGTCACCGCAGGCACATTTGCGCTGAAAAATGCGTCTTCCCACGCCTGCGCAACTTCACATGAAAAGCCTGCTCCTGGTTCGCCCGTCCAATCGTTTTGCGGCGCGTCTTCCGCGTGGCGATACCAAGTCGCCGTGCTGGCGTTGAACCAAGATTTAGGTGGCGCTTTGCAAGCTGCAATCGCATCGCCGATGACGCGGGTGGACTCCACTCGTGATTCGATGATTTGTTTACGGTTGGTTGAATTGTAACGGCAGTCCACACTGCGGCCAGCAAGATTGATCACGGCCTCTGCTCCTTCGAGGGCGAGCGCCCACGGGCCGAGGGTTTTCCCATCCCATTCCAAAAACATACCGTCTCCACTCCAGCCTTTTCTGCTGCGGGCTATGGCTACCACCTCCTTGCCATTGCGGGCGAAGTGACGGCAGAGATAGCGGCCAAGAAATCCGTTTGCTCCAAAAATGACAATGATTGAATTCATAATTTTATAATTTTTATTTTCGTTTATACCGATCTTTCAGGAAAATCTGAAAGATCACTTTAAATTTTTTAGCTCAGAAGTTTCGTGGCAAGTTGGATGGCGAGGCCGTGTTTCATCGACGAGACGCGATCAGACATTTTCGAAGCGAAACCCACGAAATCCTCGAGTTGGCGCATCTGCTCGTGAAACGCTTTTCCGTCAGCAGACTTGATTCCTTTACTCTCGGCGGCGCATTTACTCAGAATAGCGAGTGCTGGTTCGATTTCGCGGCGTTTTCTTTCCCGAGCCACGATCGTAAAAATTTGCCACACATCCTTCTCCCCCTCGAAGAACTCCCGCCGCTCACCTTTTTTCACCACCACTCGGATCAAACCCCACGCGACGAGTTCCTTTAAATTAGAATGCGCATTGCCTCGGCTGATTTCCAACTCCTCCATCACCTCATCTGTAGTGATCGGAAGTGGGGCCGTCATCAGCAAAGCATGAATCTGCGCCATGGTCCGATTGATGCCCCATTGAGTTCCAAGAGCACCCCACTGCGCGACAAACTCGTCCCGCGCTTGTTTTAGTTTCTCGGATTCCTCGCTCATGCTTTCATTTAATACTGAAAGTTCAAAAACCGCAAGGGGAATAAATAGGTTAGGAGAAAATCTCTGTCGCTGTATTTCCTGTATTTCATTGATTGTTAATTATCTTGATAAAAATACAATCGATTGGAACAGCTTCTGATTTCGTAAAGACCCATCGATACACGCTTCGCGTAATCTAACGGGTAGAAGAAAATTTTTATACACAACTGGTTCGCCGCTAGACACTTGTGAATTCTATGCAGTGCAAGAATCATATCACAATTCATTTTGGTCTGCCGTTTGCTCACACTTGTGACAAACAAGTCACAAAATCAGGGGTGCTTGGTGTATCCAGTATTCTAGTGTCATTTCGTTTTCACCAAACTCTTAACCACTGCAATGAAAAACTATTTCCACGCAACATCTGCCAATCAACCTGAACCCAGAAACACAGCGCACTGGATGCAAACCTTTTTTGGTTATCTTTTGCTAACCTTCATTTTTGCGTTGGACGTAACGTCTGCTCAAACTATACTAGCTAGATGGACATTTGAAACTTCAATACCCATTACGTCGGGACCACTTTTGTCCGAGGAGGGCAGTGGTTCTGCGAATTCGAATACGGGAGGGGCGTTTACAAATCCGGGAGGTTGGGGAAGCATGGAGTCTTGGTCATCGACTCTTTGGGATGTAGGCGACTATTTTCAGTTTCAGACTAGCTCCACAGGATTCCCAACCGGGATCACGGTGAGTTGGCAGCAAATGGGAAGTAATTCAGGACCGAAAAATTTTAAGCTACAATATAGCACAAATGGCACAACATATATTGACCTCCAATCTTACGCTGTATCAAATGATAATTGGAACACATTAATCACCCCAACCGTAAGTCAGCGCTCGTTTGATCTATCGTCGGTTGCAGCTCTAAGTAACGCGCCCAGTATTTATTTTCGGTTAACTGTGGTTGACACGGTATCGATCGCTAATGGAATCGTAGCGGGTGGAGGAACAGCGCGCGTTGACAATTTTACCGTGACGGCGGCGGCCGCTGCGGGTTCACCAATTATCACTCCCCCTACAGCCACGCTTGCCAAGTTTACGACATTCGAGGGCACCGCTTCGGCTTCACAAAGCTTTTCAGTGACGGCGAGTAATTTGACGGCTCCGATTACCCTCACTGCGCCTAGTGGTTACGAAGTTTCAAACAACGATATTAGTTTTGGCGGATCCACTACTCTTCCCATTGCTGGTGGCACGGGCTACGTCCGCCTCACTTCAGTCGCAGCACCCGGAATTTTCAATGCCAACATTACGCTCACGAGCACGGGTGCGAGTAACAAGGCTATCCCGCTTACAGGGGAAGTCTTTGACCCTAATGTTCTCACACTCAGTTTTAATCCCAGCTTCATTGCTGAAAATTCGGTGATTCCGGCTGTTGGGACGGTTTCTATTCCAATCGCTAAAGCGGCAAACCTCAGTGTTAGTCTAGCTAGCTCAAATATTTCCGCCGTTACTCTACCTACGGTTACCGTCACGATTCTCGCTGGTGAGCTTACTGCTAGTTTTAATGCATTTCCAGTGGCGAATCCATCTAGCTTCGCAACTAACAGCTCAACAATCACTGCCAGCAGTAGTACTTTGGCTTTTATACCCGGGACCGCAGTTTTACAGGTCACCAATGTTGACAACGACCCAGACGCTGCAATTTCAATAGCTTCTGTCGGAAGTTCAAATTTCCAAAATTTCGATTTGCTTGGAACTACAACGACAGGAACGATTTCCTCCGTTAATGGAACCACTACCAATCTCAATACTATCGATGCCTCACTGAAGGGCTGGTATGTTGGCAAAATCGCAGGTAATAGTATTGCCGATGGCGCAATTCTATCTGGATCAGGTTCCTCATTAAGTGGAAGTGCTTACAGTTTTGGCGCAGATGGCTCACCTGAACGTGCCCTTGGAGTAGTTGCTTCTGGTGGCAATACAATGGCGATGGGTGCGATCTTTAAAAATGACACTGGTTCGACACTGACCGGTCTCACACTTACGATGACTGCTGAGTTTTGGCGGAGTTCTACCGTTGCAACGAACACTCTGACTTTTGGTTACGGGAAAATGGTTGGTGGAATCACACCAGACACATTCCTCTCGAGCGTGGACCCAGGAATTCTTGCGCTAAATGCTGCAAATATAGTAGGTCCAATTTTTGTGGCTGCCAATGGTCCGCTTGATGGAAACGTGGTGGGTAATCAATCAAGTTTCGTCGGTATATCATTGCCCTTGTCTATTCTTCCGGGTGAATCAGCGTTTATTCGCTGGCAGGATGTCAATGACAATGGAAACGACGCAGGTCTAGCAATCGACAACGTAACCGTTGTTGGTGTTGGGTCTGGCGGTGGTAATACTTATGCAGCCTGGGCCTCCGCCAATAACGCGGCTGGTGGAATAGGTGGTGATCACGATTTTGACGGAGTTAAAAACGGAGTCGAATTTTTTATGGGGCAGACCGGAAATACTTTCACAACTAACCCGGTGCCTGATACCTCGCGGAAAGTATCATTTCCGAAAAGTGCAACTGCAACGGGAGTTTCAGGTATAATTGAGACCTCGCCAAACTTAGTTGATTGGACAGCACAAACAGCCGACACCAGCGTTTCTGGCTTTATCAGTTATACTCTGCCTGCGTCAGTGCCCGGCGGAAAAATCTTTATGCGGTTAAGCGTGGCAGTAGCGCCCTAGTGATACCAAAATTCGATCCTGCCCCGGACTCTGTATTTGGCGGAGTTCGGAGTTCGGGGTTAGCTGCTGGGGTGTTGAATGTCTAACGCAAGAGTGATTGCCAAAACATTTCAATACACGGTGACAATTGGCTAGATACTCTCGCGTTGCTTCATGAAACATAGCTAAAGGAGTTACACTTTTCTGCATAAAGGTAGAGATGGCGGTAATATTTACATTACGTTTGTTACCGTATCGCACAATTGCAGGGAAGCTTGCGAGTTGGGATGCGACTGTAGCTAGTAACAAAACTCACGATTTGGTATGTTCTTCTAGAAGCGGTGACATGGTTAGGTCTTGAGAGGATGCAGATTGTGTATCTTGCTCAACAAACCTGTTCTCAACTGAACTCACTTGCCTTTGTTGTTAAGCATCTCAACTTGAAAATGTTCAATGTGATTGACCATTGGGATACGAGATGACCGGATGAAGGTGTTTTCGGCGGCTTTCACGAGCACAGCGCTGTGCGAGTCATTTTTTCGAAGAGACCAAGGCGGGCTAAAGGAACCTACAGACAGGGGTTTACACTTCCTCGAAAAATAATTCGCTACAGACGCGGAATTGAAAAATGAGAGTTGGCGTGTGACCAAGGAGTCTGCAACAACCGGGGCATGCCCGAGACCCGCATGCTCCACGTAGCCGATGATGAAATGAAAGAAGCTGTGCGCGCGGCTTGCGAGCTATTGCAGGCGGGTGAGATTGTCGCATTACCGACGGAAACAGTTTATGGTCTCGCGGCAGATGCGTTTAATCCCGAGGCGGTGGCCAAGGTTTTTGCGGCGAAGGAGAGGCCTTCGTTTGATCCACTAATCGTGCACATCGCATCGCGCGGGGATTTGAAAGACGTGGCAGTTGTGCCTGAGGAAATTGCTGAGACAGTTGCGCAACTCATAGAGAAATTTTGGCCAGGACCGCTGACTTTGATCTTACCCAAACATCCAGATATCCCAGATCTGGTCACGAGTGGCCTTGCGACGGTGGCTGTGAGACAAAGTGCGCATCCCGTTTTCCGTGCGGTGGGTAAGGCGCTTGGCCGCCCGATAGCAGCGCCGAGCGCAAATCGCTTTGGGCGAATTTCTCCGACATCTGCCTCGGCGGTGATGAAGGAGCTAGAAGGCCGGATTCCGCTCATCTTGGATGCTGGGGCGTGCAGTGAAGGCTTAGAAAGTACGATCATTTCTATAACTCCCCGCGAGGGTAAAAAGCCGATCTTTGTGCTGCACCGCGCAGGGCCAGTCACCAAGGAGCAGCTTCAGGACTATGGGAGAGTGGAAAAAGCGAAACCCCCGTCACAAGATGCTCCACAAGCACCTGGGCAACTTGCTAGTCATTATGCACCAGTGACGCCTTTGATCCTGTTAGAAAACCCGAGTGACTTCCGTGCGGAAGAAGGCAAGCGCTATGGATTGATGAGTTATACAGGCGAGGATGATAGCCCGTATGTGGGAATTCATGATTGGGAAATGATCGAGGCACTAAGTCCGGGAAGTGGGAAGCTTGCCGAGGCCGCCATCCGTTTATTTTACGTAATGCGCATTTTAGATGAAGCAGGGCTGGATGCGATCATCGCCGAGCCTGTGAGCGAAATAGGACTGGGCGTGGCGATAATGGATCGCTTGCGCCGCGCAGCAAGTAATGGCTAATGCTCATACTGGCAAAGCGCCTTGCTTTTTTGATTTAAGAAGTCTGCCTGTATGAAGGTTGCGGGCAGCGGAAAGATCATCCACGGTGGCGCATCATGTGGACGACAGTGCAGGGATTTGAAGACATCCGCTACCAAACGGCGGATCAAGGCAGCATCGCTAAAATTACTATCAACCGCCCCGAGGTGCGGAATGCCTTCCGCCCGAAAACTGTAATGGAGCTGCTGAAAGCGTTCGATCTTGCCCATGAAGACCCCAAGGTGGGAGCGATCATTCTCACTGGCGAGGGCGATTTGGCGTTCTGCTCAGGTGGCGATCAGAAAGTCCGTGGGCACGCCGGCTATGTAGGTGAGGACGGGGTGCCCCGGCTCAATGTGCTGGATTTACAAAAAAAGATTCGGTCCCTGCCCAAACCCGTGGTGGCGATGGTGGCGGGCTATGCGATCGGCGGCGGGCACGTGTTACACATCGTCTGTGATCTTACCATCGCCGCAGACAATGCGCGCTTCGGCCAGACGGGTCCCAAAGTGGGGTCCTTCGATGGTGGGCTGGGTTCCAGCTACCTCGCCCGCATCGTAGGGCAGAAAAAGGCGCGGGAAATTTGGTATCTATGCCGCCAATATGATGCGCAACAAGCCCTCGATATGGGTCTGGTGAATACCGTGGTCCCACTTGCTGATTTGGAACAAGAAACTCTCCAATGGTGCCGTGAAATGCTCGCTCACTCACCACTTGCACTGCGTTGCTTAAAGTCTGCGCTCAATGCAGACTGCGATGGTCAAATGGGCCTGCTCGACCTCGCAGGAAACGCGACTTTGCTCTACTACATGAGCGAAGAAGGCCGTGAGGGGAAACAAGCGTTTCTCGAAAAACGCGCACCAGATTTCTCAAAATTTCCTAGGGTGCCGTGATGGGCAACGCTTTCTATTCTGATCCAGCCTCACAAAATATTTCGGTTTATTCCAGTCTCACATCGTGATCAAAGCCTGCTTCCTCGCCGCGCGCCCTAAGACGCTTCCTGCCGCTATCGTCCCCGTATGGGCAGGCTGTGTGCTTGCATGGAAAATGACGGGGTCCTTCCACCTCGGGCTCGCTGTATGCACGCTACTCGGTGCCATCGCCATTCAGATCGCCACGAATTTTTTCAACGATGCCATCGATGCTGCGAAGGGTGCCGATACGAAAAACAGACTTGGCCCCACGCGCGTGACGGCCTCTGGGCTGCTGAGTTCTCGGGCGGTGATGCAGCTAGCTGGCGTGTTTTTACTGATTGCCATCGGCTGTGGAGTTGTCCTCTTTCAAGCGCGGGGCTGGCCAATCATTTTGATAGGCATCCCTTCGTTGTTTCTCGCCTACGGTTACACCGGTGGGCCGTTTCCACTCGCCTACCGCGGGCTAGGTGAAGTGTTCGTCATTTTGTTTTTCGGGTTCGTGGCCGTGATGGGCACTGTGTTTGTGCAAACAGGAAGCTGGCCGCCAGAAGCCATCTTACTGGGCGGGCAAATCGGCCTGCTTTCCGCAGTGCTAATTTCCATAAATAACCTCCGCGACCGCGAGGAGGATGCCACCACCGGCAAGCGTACTCTCGCAGTGCGCTTTGGTCCAAAAGTGGGAGTGGCAGTGATTTGGCTAGAGGTGAAGATTGCAGCATTTGCGGGTCTTGGTTGGGTCGCCCTTGGGCATCCATCATTCGCCGTGGCAGGTGCGCCGGTTTTACTGTTGGGCCTAAGAATTTTTTGGGGTGTCCTTACCTTTCCTCCTGGCCCGGCATTCAATCGCCTTTTGGCCCTCGGCGGAGTGCAGTTGATCATTTTCGCCGCAGCTATCCATATAGCAGCACAACTCGCCTAAGTGGCACGATTTTGTAGAAAAATGAGATTTATATGGCGCGGTTGGGTTAATCGTGACATGTAGTGCCGCCTTTGTGGCACGAATACCGCGAATCGCGCCAAAATAAGATCAAATCATGCCACTTAAAATTCCAGCCCAAGAATTTCAAAACCTCGGCACGCTTATTATGTCGCGAGACGGTGGTGCGTCGGTGAAGGAGCTGCTGGCGCTTCCAACGCTAGGGCACTCCAAACGGACGCTGCAGCGGAGGCTGGATCTCCTAGTTTCTACAGGCGTTCTTGAGGCCGGTGGCGAGGGACGGGCACGACGTTATTTCTCAGTGAAGAAGAAATTCACCTATCACATGATGAAGGACGCGTTCTTGAATTCTGAACCGATGTTTGTCGGTGAAGAACCACCCGTTTACAATGCGCGCAATCAATGGTTGTCCATCGAAGCAAAAGCGATCAGCCGGACAATCCGCTTACCGCTTTCAGAGCGCACGCCTGTGGGATACAAGGGTGCGTTTTTAGGGGTGTATCAGCCGAATGAAACATTCTACCTGCCTGCGGCTTTGCGCCAAGAGCTGGAAGGTATAGGCCAAGTGGGCTTGGGCGAGCTGCCAGCCGGCACTTATCTGCGGCAGGTGATGGACCGCTTACTCATCGATCTCTCGTGGAATTCCAGCCGCTTGGAAGGGAATACTTACTCGCTATTAGAAACACAAAGATTGTTAGAGATGGGCGAGGATGCCACTGGAAAAGGCACCCATGAAACGCAGATGATTCTGAATCATAAAGCTGCTATCGAGATGCTTGCAGACGAGGCGGGAGAAATAAATTTCAACCGCTACACGATTTGTAATCTCCACGCCTTACTATCGGAAAACTTATTGCCGGATGCAGGGGCATGCGGCCGTGTGCGGTCGCGGCCAGTAGCCATCGGTGGCACGGTGTTTCATCCATTGGCAGTGCCGCAGCAGGTAGATGAGCGGTTTGAGGAAATTCTTACGAAAGCAGCGGCGGTGAAAAATCCGTTTGAGCAAGCGTTCTTCGTGATGGTACATTTGCCCTATCTCCAGCCCTTCGAGGATGTGAATAAACGGGTATCGCGGCTGGCTGCGAATATCCCGCTCATTCGCCACAATCTCAGCCCACTTTCGTTTGTGGACGTGGAGCAGAAAGATTACATCACTGGCTTGCTAGGAGTGTATGAACTTAACGAAGTGGACTACTTACGTGATGTCTTCGCGATGGCCTATCGGCGCTCTTGCGCACGCTACTCGGCGGTGCGCCAAGCGCTGGGCGAGCCAGATCCATTTCGGCTCCAGTATCGCTCTGCCATCGGTGAGGTTGTTCGGAAAATCGTCCAAGGCGGGATGGCAAAAGTAGCCGCCGTCCGAACAGCGAAAACAGCGGCAGAGGAAATTCTTACAGCCACAGATCGCCCGCGGTTCATCGAGGTGGTGGAAACAGAGCTTAGCTGCCTGCACGGCGGAAACATTGCCCGTTTCCGCCTACGGCCTTCAGAGTATGAGGCTTGGCACGTGACTTGGCGTTGAATTTGGCTATCGTGCTCTCCTCGCCTTTTTCGGCTCGAAGCTGACGGTCTGTGGATCGAAGGCTTCGGGATCGTAGCCGGGATGAGCCCACTCTATCTCACCGTGGAGAGCCTGCATGTATTGGAAGGTCCCGCCAAAGTCCTCCGGCGGGCATGCGCGTGCGCCTTCGAGTGCTACTGGCCCGCCTTCTCCCCCGGTCCATTTTTCAAAAACGATTTCATGGACCCACTCGTCCGCAAAATCATAGCGGTAAAGAATCCGGATAGGGAGGCGGCGTTTGCCGATGAATTCACTGACAGTCAGCACCGCTTCATCTTGGAATTCGCCGGCTGTTTGGTCCTCAAGACCGATCGGGCCTATCACGTCGGTAAGGCGCTTGCCCTTGCCGTGGCGGAATTCGTGAGGGCTCTTATTGTCCCAGCCCATCACTGCTTGGACTGCATCGCTAAACTCGATGAAAGTCACCTTTGCCGAGATCGAAAATTTCCTCCAAATCTGTGGTTGGATGCCGTAGAGAAACACCTTCACGCTCACTCGATTTTCATCCTTCGCTTTCGCCATGTGCGGACCTTGTGTGCGCGGCGAAGGAGAATCAAATGAGTTTTTTCAATTTTAGAGCTCAGAAAATTTCATAAAATTTACGCCACTCGTTCTCATGAGGATATCTCGTGACGCGCCGCGGCACTGGATTTCCCTTGGCAGAAGGGGCATTTTTCGCACTAGTTTCCCCCGCCCATGCCAACCGAAGCGATTCTCTCCACCGTGCGCCAGTTCCTAGCAGTGGACCCTACTGTGCGGATCACGCTTCAGCCGATCAAGCGCGGTGCTTCAGGCCGCACCATCGTGAGGGTAAAAACACCGGGGCACGAGCCATTCATCGGTGTGCATTGGACGGATGAGCGCGAGGATAATGAGCAGTTCATACCCATCGCGAAATTTCTCAAACAGGCGAAACTCCGCGTGCCCACCATTCTTCATGATCGTGCCCGCTACCGGGTGGCGCTCGTGGAAGACCTCGGAGACGTGGACTTGCTCTCGCTGAAGGAACGCCCTTTTAGCGAGCGCTTGCCGTATTACCGCTCCGCTTTTGAGCAAGTGGACCGCTTGTTTTATGCGAAGCCCGCGAAGGATTTTCATCTGATGCCGCCCTTCGATGCAGCACTCTACCGCTGGGAGCAAAAGTATTTTTTTGAGTTCCTCGTGGAAGAATACCTTGGCATGGATGCCTCCGTGCTCGAGAAAAACCCTGCATTCATCGCGCTCGCAGAACGCCTCGGCACCGTTTCCCGCCACCTCGTCCACCGGGATTTCCAATCGCAAAATCTGATGATCAAGGACGAGCAAGTCTGGATGATCGATTTCCAAGGACTCCGCCGCGGTCGCCAAGAATACGATCTCGCCTCATTGATTTTCGATCCCTATTTGGACCATTCACCAGCAGAGCGCGAACAACTCCTCTGCCTGTGGGAAGAGATCGCCGATGAGCGTCCGCTAGAAACACTCCTCCACGAGTGCGCATCTCAGCGGCTGATGCAAGCCCTCGGCGCTTACGCAAATATTGTGAAAAATCGTGGCGATGAATGGTATCGCCCACACATCGCCACAGCGGGGAAGCTCTTGGGAGAAGTGACAAAAGGCACCGCGCTAGAGGCCCCGCTCGCGCCCATTCTTGCAAAGATTCAATAGTCCCACGTGCGCTACTTTTTTCAGCCCCGCATGCGGCTGCTACTCACGGTGGCAGTGGCGGCAGTGGCGGCGCAGATGCTCCTCCCCGGCTCCGCATTGGATCGTTTTGCGTTCGGCTCCATCGTCCGTGGCTTTTTCAATCCGCCGTTGTTTATTTCTGGAAACGGCAGCCATGCAGAGCCGTGGCAGCTTGGCTCAATGGCGAGTCATGCGAAGCCGGATAAGCGCCAAGCACCCGTCGTGGTCTCGTTAGGTGATGATATTGAAGGATTTTTCCAAAGCTCACCACCGGCGCCCATCGATGTCGCAGTGATGTTTTCTAACTTCCACCGCCTAGGCGCGAAAAAGGCTGCTACGGCTGCCGTATTCGCATGGGAGGCTCCGGATCCCATCGGCCTCCTCGCGCTGGATCAAGCACTTGGAAAATTCGATTCCCTCGTCATGGCCGCGCCGCTCTCACGGGCCGTCGTTTCATCGCCACTGCCTGCGCCATTTCGCCGCGCTTCACTTCCCCTCAATGCCATGATTGGAGACATCAATCAACTGCCCATCATCAATCGCATCCCACTGCCCGGAGTCATACTGGGCGATGAAAATTCCATCGCAGGTTTCTCGATCTTAGAGTCCGAGCCTGCCACCTCAGCGCCACCACTGCTCGCCCGTTGGCAAGACCGTGTGGTGTTCGCATTCCCACTTCTCATCGTCTTGCAGCGCAATAATCTGCCACTGGACGGCATGGAAATTCACTTGGGAAAATACCTTAAACTCAGCCCCACCGGCCCCATCGTCCCTCTCGATCTCTCCGGGCGCCTCGATATGCCCGTGAAACCGCTCGCTGCTTACGAAGTCATCTCCGCAGAAGCGCTCATCGATGGCGGTAACGATCTTTTCCCAAAAACAGCCCCAGACCCAGTGATCCTTCGCGATGATCGGACAAGCAGCGAGGCCCCCACCGCAGCATTCTCAGCAAATTTATCAGGCATCATCGCCGCAATGGCGTCGGATGAAGCCTCCGCGCAAACGCAAAAATTCCCCAGACTGCCGATCCATTGGGAAATCGGCATCATCACCGTCACAGCGCTCGTCCTACTCGCCATTTCTACCCTTGGTGAATTCCGCAACTACCTCGGCCTTCTACTTCTCACAGGAGTGATTTTCACCGCCCAAGCGCTGGGAGTGGGCATCGCTACTCATTGGTTACCGGGCTTGCCTGCTCTCGCGGCCACGCTCGCTGCCGCCTGTGTGGGTCAAATTTTTAAGCGCCCCCGTATTGCTGGGTCGCTGCTCTCGCCTGTGCCACTAGAGACTGCCGCCCCTCTCGCTGCGCTTCCTGAGAAGACAAAATCCCGCGCCCCACGCCCGAAGAAAACCCCCGCCGAAAAGCCACCTACTAAAAAACCCGCGACACCCCGTAAGCCACGCGCTAAGAAACCACCCAACAAATCTTGATCGCCGCCATGGACCCCATTGAAAAAGCCAATTCACTCATCGAAGCGCTGCCCTACCTCCAAGCCTTTCGCGGAAAAACATTTCTCATCAAAATGGGCGGTTCCGCGATGGAAGATCCTGCGCTCGTCGCCAAAGTCATGCGAGACATCGTCTTCCTCGAGGTGGCCGGCATCAATCCCATCGTCGTCCACGGCGGCGGCAAAGCGATCTCTGCTGCCATGGAAGCTGCGGGACTCGAGGCGGAATTCGTAGGTGGCTTCCGCGTGACTACGGATGAGGCCATTGAAATTGTGGCCCGCGTCCTGTCGGAGGAAATCAATCCCAGCCTCGTCCGCATGATCCGCGAGTACGGCGGCAAAGCCGTGGGCATTCCCGGGAACAATGTTTTCCTCGGTGAAAAAATCATGGGCATCGATGCAACGGGGAAACGCATCGATATCGGGCGCGTTGGAGAAGTGGTAGGCTGCCAGATGGCCCACATGGATGCCGCGCACAATGCAGGAATCGTCCCCGTCATTTCCCCGCTCGCCGCGGAGCTAGCCACTGGCAGACCGCTCAATATCAATGCAGACCTCGCCGCCGCCGCCTTAGCTAAAGAACTCCGCGTCGCGAAACTCGTCTATCTCTCGGACGTGCCCGGCCTACTATCTGATCCCAAAGACCCTTCTACGCTAATCAAATCTGTAACTCGCAAGGAAGCGGAAATCTTGATCGCAGATGGCACCATCTCCGGCGGCATGATCCCTAAAATCCGCAGCGCGGTGGATGCCCTAAACGCCGGCGTGCGCAAGGTCCACTTCGTGGATGGCCGCCTCCCCCACGCACTCCTGCTAGAAATCTTCACCGACGGCGGCGTAGGCACCGAAGTGGTGCGGTAATGTCTCTCGCCAAAATTTAGTTCGGGCTGCCTGCGCCGTTGAGGATTTCCATGTAGAGGTCTTCTAGCGAGCGGCGCACGGGTGCAAAGGCGCGCACGCGGATGCCAGCATTCACGAGAGTTTCTATCAATAAGGCCGGGTCTGAGCCGTGGCGGAGGAGGATGCGCTTGGCAGCTAATAAATCACCACCTGTGCTTTGGATGATGCCGCAAGCGGTGGCCCATGGCTCAAGATCTACTTCGAAGACTAGCGAGTCATCATGTAGATCATCGATGCTGCCTTCAAAGACACGTTTGCCTTCGCGCAGGATCGCCACGCGATCACACATGAGTTCCACTTCGGCGAGGAGGTGGGAGTTAAATAAAACTGTCATCCCTCGCTCGTCGCGAAGTTTAAGTATAAATTCGCGAAACCACCGGATACCCTCGGGATCGAGCCCATCGGTGGGCTCGTCTAACAGAAGCACCTCAGGTGCGGGTAGCAGTGCTTGCGCAAGGGCAAGCCGCTGGCGCATGCCATGGCTATAGGTGCGGACCTTCGAGTGAACGCGGCGGGTGAGGCCCACTTGCTCGATGACTTTCTCTGCCGCCGTCGCATCAAAACCAGCGGAGTAGCTCATGAGGATTTTCAGATTTTCCCAACCGCTCAGATAATCATAAAATGCCGGGGCTTCGAACACCGCACCCACCTTGGCAAGTGCCTTGGCACGGTTCTTCGAAACTGAAATTCCGCCGATTGTCACATCTCCGGCATCTGGCATCACCATGCCAAGAATGATGCCTAGCGAGGTGCTTTTTCCTGCGCCGTTATGGCCAAGCATGCCATAAATTTCACCCTGCTTGACGTGGAAGGAAACATCCATCAACGCGGGCTTGCCTGCGAAACTTTTGTGTAGGCCGATGGCTTGTAGCATAGAAAATGAGTATTAGTTCCCCACGGCGAAACGCTGTTTGTTCGAGCTTGATAGATCTGCATAAAGGAAATTCACACCATTAGGATGCCATGATTCTTTATCGACGATGAGTGGGATGCGTTCTGGGAATTCGTCATTTCCAAAAAAGTATAACTCCGCGCGAATGCGGCCATTTTGCGTAGAGTTCCATAGATAGCTGGAGCCAGACTTTGCATATAACTCTTTATCCGCCGGGCAGTGGAACATTTCTGGTGAACCTGCGTATTGTAACAAGGCCGTTTCGATGACTGGCATCTCGTCATTCTTTGAGGCGCGCATTGTTGCGAGAGTGGGCATTAAGTTATTATGATCTTGCAAGTAGCTCTCGGTCGCCACGCCAAGGCCGCGTAAATTATTGAGGCATGCGGCTTCGCGAGACTTTGCGATGAATGAGCTGGCGAGCGGCACGCCGATGCCAACGAGGGTGGCAGTGATCGCGATGACGACGAGAATTTCAACAAGCGAGAAGCCGCGTAATTTCATTTTCACGGGCGGGGTCCGAATTCATTGCCGCGCAGGCCCTGCATGGTTTCATTCATGGCCTCCATCAGCGGTGCGAGATCCAATTTGGTATCTGCGCTAGATTTTTTGAAGTAGGCGCGCATTCCCTCTTGGCTGATTTTTTCTAGCAGATCAGCGCCAAGTTCATCCGCGCGGGCCATTTCCTCCTTGGTGCGGCCTTGTTGGATTTCCTTCAGGCCTTTCTCGACGAAGCTCTTGCGTTGTTCCGGCTTCATCGCATCAAGCGATTCCATGAAGCGGCTCATGGACTCGACGATGGTGAGATCGATAAACAAAGATTTTTCCGCCGGGCTGAGCACTCGAAAAAAACTTTCTCCGGAGCGGTTATCACGGTTCTTTTCGCGTTCTTGGAAATCGAGTCGGTTGACGTTTTGGGCGATTTCTCGCAGCTCGCTATCACGTCGTTTGGCTTCTGCTTGATTCGGGACCGTAGTCACCTCAGACCAATCTTGGAACTTCGCCTCGGCCACTTGGCGATTGATGCGATCTGCCGTGATTTTCTGAGATCCAGCGTAAGAGCGGATGCCCCAAACACTGCCCCACACGAGGGCAAGTATGATGGTGGCTCTGATGATGGCGGTGCGTCGCTGCATGCACATCAGGCTAGCCGAAGGACCAGCAGACGCAAGGGGTCAATCGGCAAAGCAAGTTTCCAGCGCCCTGCAAATCACACGATTTTCAGCCGTGCTAGATCTTGCGTATCCACCAATCCCACGGGCTTGCCAGTGTGATCAATCACTACGATGTCATCAATGCGATTGCTCCCAAGAGTCCGCAAAACTTCCACCGCGAGTGCAGTGGCCTGGACGGTGATCGGGCGACGCGTCATGAGTGATGCCACTGGTTTTTCCCCTAACAGCGGGTCTGTGCGGAAGCTCCGCGCGAAGTCCCCATGGGTGAAAATTCCGGCGAGAGTGCCATCCAGATTTAAAATCAAACATGCGCCAGCCCGTGCACGGTTCATCGCATCTAGTGCGGTGAAGACATTTGCGGACTCATTCACTGTCGGCAATGCACCATCGGCCCGCATGATATCGGAGACTCGTGTGAGCAAGGCCCTCCCTAGCGTGCCACTCGGGTGGAAGCGCGCGAAATCCTCTGCGGTAAATCCCCGGGTTTCCAAAAGGACCATTGCCAGCGCATCACCCATCACCAGCATCGCGGTGGATGAGGCGGTGGGCGCGAGATTAAGCGGGCATGCTTCACGCGCCACGGAGGTGTCTAAATTTAAATCGCAGAATCCAGCCACTGTGGAATCTGGCTTGCCGGTGAGGGAGATCAATTTCACGTCAAAGCGCTTGATAAAAGGGATCAAACTCAGCAACTCGCTGGTCTCACCCGAGTAGGACATCACGATCACTGCATCACCATCCGAGAGCAGCCCCAGATCGCCATGCATGGCATTTTGCGAGTTCAGCACTACCGCTGTGGCTCCGGTGGAATTAAAAGTCGCGGCTATTTTATGACCGATGTTCCCGGATTTCCCGATGCCGACGATCACGATTTTCCTGCGGTCTTCTAAAGCATGCGCGAGGAGTTTCACCGCCATAGTAAATTCTTCCCCGAGGCGGGCTGCCATCCGGCGCAATCCCTCCGCTTCGATCTCGATCACATTTCGTGCGATGGCCAAATAATCCATAGCCCATCAACAGTCCAAAGTGGCTCGCTTTGCAAGCGTGAGGAACACGAGATGCCGATCAGCTCACGGCCAGGTGCCCCAAGGAGCGTTGGAATCTTGCCCACAAGAATTCTCTCCACTCGTGGGTGAGACACCCACACTCCTTAAAACCATAATTGAGTGAATTGCAGACATCGGCATCTGCGCAGCCGTTTATTTCTTAATGCTGCGCCCAGAATCCTGAGGTAAGGGAGTCGATCCGCTCGATCCGCTCGATCCGCTCGCTGTTATCAGGTCCGAAGCGAGCAAAAAGCGCCTCTGCGGCACACCCGGCATAGTGAATGCTCACAAACACTTGGCAAGGCTCCAGCCCTGCACAACTGTGCATCTAGAAGATGGGCAATTTGGCCCAGGGGTGAACCTTTCTACTGATTTTACATAGCGGCAGTGGGTCGCCGCATCCAGTATGAGATCCTTGTATGGTTCTACACCAAATCGCATGGCATGCACCAATGTCCGCCCATGTCCTGTGGTCAGTGTGCGGTCAAATGCCTCTCGGTCCAGCGGATACTCCCGGGCTGATTTCGAGCGGTTCAGGAAAAATAAATGTTTCATAATAAAACATAACTTATAACTGCCCTAGCCCTTTGAGTGTTTCAAGAATCCCTTCGATCTGTTCGGTGCGGTTTTTGTTTTTACGTCCGAAGTGGGCGGAGAGTGATGCGGCATCTGGCGGCGTAGTGGCGAGGAGCTTGCGTAGGAGAGCGACTTGTTCTGGGAGCTTGGGGGGCCAAGCGATCTGGGATGGAGGATGAAGAGAATTTGAA
Organism: Akkermansiaceae bacterium; assembly: GCA_043763755.1. GTDB lineage: Bacteria > Verrucomicrobiota > Verrucomicrobiia > Verrucomicrobiales > Akkermansiaceae > Luteolibacter. The sequence goes on from JAYULG010000025.1 coordinate 20,001, forward strand.
CCGCCAAGACGCGGAGAGCGCCAAGGGAAGAGGAGTGGAGTTAGGGGATTTGAGATTTGGGATTGAGCTGAGGTTTCGGTACCTGCGAGATTGCCTTGCATGGCTCGGGGCGCGGCGGCGGCGTTGGGATTTTGGTAGTCCGGGCGGAGGTAGCGGATGAGGCCGCTTTTTTCTTCGGCAGCGCGCTCGTGGTTGAGGGCAACGAGGCGGGTGAGGAGTTCTTCGCGAGGAGTGTGGGCGTCTCGCCCACATGGAATATCTCCACTTGTGGGCGGGACGCCCACGCTCCTTGAAAGGTCGCCCCAGCCATACGCTTCGAGCACGGCATTATCTAGCTCATCGTGGATTTGGCGGAGCACGGTGACGAGGCCTTGGTCGTGGATTTGCTTTTCCTTGGCGGTGAGCGGCTCGCCGCTGCGGAGCTTTTCGAGCACGTTGTAAATGCCGGTGAGCGTGAGGCCGGGATGTTGCTCCTGCTGCCGCTTGCGGTGCGTATCGAGCCGCTCGCCGAGAGAGCGGATGCGCTGCTTGAGCGGGGATTCGGAGAAATCAGTCCAGCCAGTTCTCGAAGTGCAATCCCGGCACCTTTTCGAAATCCACCGTGTTGCGGGTCAGGAGAGTTGCATCGTGGGCCATGACAATGCAGGCGATTTTCAAGTCCATACTGCCAATCCGAATGCCAGTTTTGCGCAGCTTTGTGAAGAGGGCGGCCGCCTCACGGTCCCACGGCAAATGGACGAAGCTGGCGAGAATATTTAGGCGCTCGCCGAGCGCGGCATAAGCACGCTCTTGATCCTCGAAGGATTTTGCCTTGGCGATTCTGGCCA
>JAYULG010000026.1:0-20715 GCA_043763755.1 Akkermansiaceae bacterium
AAGGATCCATCTTGAAATTGGTTAGCAAACGGAAATACTCCTCTTACGCAAGTAAGTGACTGATTTTTCTTCTCAGACGATATCGCATTGGTTGATCCGCATCTCACAAGTCTTTGGAGATCTCACGGGAGAAATTTTTTCATCGTTAGGCACAAAGGTGATGAAAAAGCTAGGCAGTGAGTATTACCTCATCCAGCTCAACGATGCCACGTTGCTGTGGGATTCACCTGCGGCGATTTTTATCCGTTGGAAGATGCCAGTGCATCACGCATGGCCATGCAACCCAGAGAAAATGTCCGGCTTTGTGGAAAAAGCAGCTCAGACGCTTTTCCAGAAATTCGCTGCCACGGATTTCCAAGCGATCTTCATGGGGCCCATCGATAGCGGGAATTCGAACCCATACTATCGCAAGCTCGCGTCCAATCTGCGGGGACGCACGCTGCAGCTTTTCCCGTCGGAAATTGCAAATTTCAGGGAGATCGAAGCACAATGCGGCACCACGGGCACGTTGTTTTGTCTCATCGGCCAAGAAGGACTTTATGCGGGCGTGCATTCTCCTAAGGCCTCAAACGGATTCTATCCCGGGGGGACCAAGTTTGTGAGCCAAGGGTCGTCCACAACGATTAGTCGAGCCGGTGCGAAAATTGCCGAGGCATTGCATTATTTAATGTTAGATCGGAGTGTGCCTGAAGCTACAAGCCATTGGTTAGAGTTGGGAGCAAGCCCGGGTGGCATGACTTCCGAGTTGCTATCACGGGGCTATCGAGTGACCGCTATTGATCGCGCTCCGTTGGATGTGCGGCTTCAGCGGGCAAAGAATCTCCATTTCATCCAAGCGGACGTGGCAGATTATCGCTCTGATTTTCGAGTGGCCTTTGACGCAATTTTGTCAGACATGAATGGAGGTGCAATCGAAGCTATCGGTCAGGTGATCCGGCTATCCTCGTTTCTTGTCAAAGGTGGCTTGGTCATTTTCACGTTGAAGACGCCTGGGGCTGTTGGCTTTTCAGAAATCATCGAACTTACGAATCGAGTCACACAGGCTGCTGCTGAAAATGGTTTAACGCTCTTTGCTAAAACACACCTCACTTACAATCGGCTGGAGTTCACGTTGTTTTTTGAAAAGGACTGAAAAATACGTCTTCTTGACTCAGTTTTTTGAGTCGTCATGCTTCGTGGCATGCTTCGTTTGATTCAGTTTTGCGTGGTGGTAAGTTTGGCTCTGTCGGTCAGCTCATGCGGGCTTCCCGTAGCGATGGGGCGCTCTGTGGGGCGTGCTTTCAACGGCCTTGAAAATTTAGGTCGGTGAGTGAGCTAGGAGTTTATCGCTCCCCGAAAAAGGGTGCGCGATCCATCTGGCTCCAATTTGAATTCTAGCAAGATTGTGTTCTTGGGTAAAATTTCGAGAAATCGATTTCCCCACTCGGCGATGATCACTCCGCTACTTTCAAGATATTCATCCCACCCGAGTGCGATCAGTTCGTCCGCGCTCGTCAGCCGATAAAAATCAAAATGGTAGATGGGGATGCGCCCATCCAAATACTCGTGGACGAGCCCAAACGTAGGGCTTGTCACTTCAGCTTGCGAGTCCATCCCAGCGGCGAAGCCCTTTGTCCAATGCGTTTTACCCGCGCCTAGCTCACCGACTAGAGCGATCACGCTGCCCACCGTGGCGTGCGCTGCTGCCTCACGGCCCATTGCTTCCATTGCTTCCGGCGACGCTGCATTTCCTTCCATCATCTCGGACGCGATCAATACTTCACACTCCTGTTCTTGCAATCTGGATTTTGAAATGCTAGCGGTTCGCACATGAAAAGAATGCTTGCAATGATGTTTTTTCTAACTGCATCGCTTCATGGAGCCGAGCCGATCGAACTCTTCAATGGCAAAGATTTCAGCGGTTGGACTTTTGATATCATCGATTCTAAGGCAGACCCGGCAACGATCTGGATGGTGAAAGACGGCATCATCATCTGCACAGGCCGCCCGCCAGGAGTGATGCGCAGTGACAAAGAATTTTCCGATTATGAACTCATCGTCGAATGGCGCTGGGCACCAGACACCAAGCCGGGCAATTCTGGGGTGCTCATCCATGCCTCCACTCCGCGCGAAATGTTTGTCTGGCCGAAGTCCATCGAGGTGCAGCTCGCAGCAGGAAATGCTGGCGATTTCTGGATGATCGGCGAGCAAATCACCGTGGCGGATGCACAGGCTGATGGCCGCCGCTGGGTGAAAAAAGGCGAGAGTGCGGAGAATCCCGCTGGCCAGTGGAATACCGCCCGGATCCGCTCTGAGGGGGCTGAAATTTCAGTCTGGATCAACGGTAAACTCATGAACCAAGCGACCAGTGCTATCACAAAAAAAGGCGCCATCTGCCTGCAAAGCGAAGGCGGCGAACTGCATTTCCGCAAAGTCCAGCTCACGCCCATCGAGTAATCTTGCGCTCGGGAAAAATTCGCGTTGATTCCGCACCCCATCGCCCGTGAGAGTCGCGCCGCCATGCTTGATATCCGCGTCATCCGCGAAAACTCTGCCACCGTCCAAGATCGTCTCAAAGCCAGAGGTGGCGATTATTGGAAACTCGTCGATGAAGTCCTCGCCTGCGATGAATCGCGCCGCGCGGGCGAGACTCTAAAGCAAACGCTGCAAAGCTCGCGCAAAACGATTTCCAAACAGATCGGCATCCGCAAGGGAAATGGCGAAGACACGGCGTCCGCTGAGGCCGAAGTTCGCGCCATCAATGATCAAATCACGGCGCTAGATGCCGAGTGCGAATCCGCAGCCATTCGCCAAAATGAGCTACTTCTCAATATCCCAAATCTCACCCACGATGCATGTCCGCTAGGTGCAGATGAGGCGGCCAATCCAGTCATCCGCGAGTGGGGCACGCCGCCATCTCTCAGTGCCCCGCTTGACCACGTCGCACTCGCACTTCAGCACGGCCTCATCAATTGGGATGATGGCACCCGCATCTCCGGCTCGGGCTTCGTCGTCTATCGCGGCAGGGGCGCACGACTCGAACGGGCATTGATTAATTTCCTATTAGATACACAAACCTCAAATGGCTACGAAGAGGTCAACGTCCCCCATCTCGTCACCCGCGAGTGCATGGAAGGCACTGGCCAGTTACCGAAATTCGAGGACGATATGTATGGCACGGATGCTGACGAACATGGAATCAACAACCTTTTCCTCGCGCCCACGGCTGAGGTGCCAGTCACAAACCTTTACCGAAATACCATCGTCGCGGAGTCTGACCTACCCATCAGATTAGTCGCTTTCACCCCATGCTTCCGTCGCGAGGCAGGCTCTGCCGGGCGCGATAACAAGGGCATCATCCGCACGCATCAGTTCGATAAAGTAGAACTCGTGCAAATCGTCCATCCAGACCACGGCTTTGAGGAGCTGGAAAAACTCACTGGCCATGCTGAGTCGATTTTACAAAAGCTAGGCCTCCACTACCGCACCATCGAGCTTTGCACCGGAGACATCGGATTTTCCTCTGCAAAAACCTACGATATCGAAGTATGGGCACCTGGCCACGGCAAGTATCTTGAGGTTTCTAGCTGCTCCTGCTTCACCGACTACCAAGCACGCCGGATGCGCCTCCGTTTCAAAGACAAGGATGGGAAAAACTGTTTCCCCTACACGCTTAACGGCTCCGGCACCGCGCTGCCCCGCCTTTACGTCGCGCTGCTGGAGCAATACCAACAGCCAGATGGCTCGATCCGCATCCCAGACGCGCTCGTGCCCTACTATGGCAGCACGGAAATTTCATAATTCCCCGCCATCCACCCCAGCGTCTGCGTGCCATCCGTGATTTCTCCGAAATTTCCGGTTTGCAAGATCGCTTTCCCGCCTTTCAATCGTTTAGCCACATGAGTCACCCCACTTTCCGCATTGCCATCGGCGCCGATCACGGTGCCATCGATCTCAAAAACGCCGTCGTCGCCCACCTGAAATCCATCGGCCATGATGTCCAAGACTTCGGCACTCAGTCACACCAATCCGTGGACTATCCAGACTACGCAAATCTCGTGGCACGCACGGTGGCAGATGGCACGCATGACTTTGGCATTCTCGCCTGCACCACTGGCGTGGGAATGTGCATCGCGGCGAATCGCCACCGCCATGTCCGCGCGGCCAATGTGCGCTCCGTCGAGGAAACGGTGACCATCCGCGAGCATAATGATGCCAACGTCCTCTGCCTCTCGGGAAAATTTACGGATTCTCCCACCGCGTTGGCCATGGTAGATGCGTTTCTCACCACCGCCTTCGCAGGTGGCCGCCATGAGAGCCGAGTCTGCGGCTCGTCTGGCAGCCGCATTTCAGTCACAGACCCAGCGATTTACGCAGCCATCACTGCTGAGGAACACCGCCAGCGAAACAACATCGAACTCATTGCCTCAGAAAATTTCGCGTCACCCGCCGTCATGGAAGCCCAAGGCTCGCTCCTGACGAATAAATATGCGGAGGGCTATCCAGGCCGCCGCTGGTATGGTGGATGCGAGAATGTTGATGTCGTCGAGCGGCTCGCCATTGAGCGGGCGAAAGAACTTTTCGGCGCAGAGCATGCCAACGTCCAGCCGCACTCTGGATCGCAGGCGAATACCGCCGTCTATTTCTCCGTGCTCAAGCCCGGCGATAAAATTTTCACCATGGATCTGGCCCACGGCGGCCACCTCACCCATGGCCATAAGGCAAATTTTTCTGGTCGATTTTACGATGTCACACACTACGGCGTCTCCCCGGATGACGAGCGCATCAACTACGATGAGCTGGAAAAAACTGCCCGCGAGCTCAAGCCCGTGCTTATCACCGTGGGAGCGTCTGCTTATTCACGGGTGATCGATTTCGAGCGCATGGGCAAGCTTGCTAGAGAAGTCGGTTCGTATTTGTTTGTCGATATGGCGCACATCGCTGGTCTCGTCGCCGCAGGTGTCCATCCCAGCCCATTTCCGCATGCGGATTTTGTCACCTCCACCACGCATAAATCACTGCGTGGCCCGCGCGGTGGGATCATTTTGTGCAAAGAAGAATTTGCGAAAAAAATCGATGCCCAAGTTTTCCCAGGCATCCAAGGAGGGCCGCTCATGCACGTCATTGCGGCGAAGGCCATCTGCTTCGGAGAGGCACTCAAGCCCGAATTCAAGCAATACTCGGCCCAAGTCGTGAAAAACGCGCAGGCCATCTCCGCCCGCCTCACCCACCACGGCTTCCGGATCTGCTCCGGCGGCACGGATAACCACGTCATGCTAGTGGATTTACGGAATAAAAACCTCAATGGCACGGATGCGTCCCATGCCCTCGACGAGGCTGGCATCACCGTCAATAAAAACGGCATTCCTTTCGATACGGGTAGCCCGATGAAGCCCAGCGGCATCCGCATTGGCACCCCTGCCGTCACAACCCGTGGCCTTAAGGAGAGGGATGTAGAGCAAGTCGCGGACTTCATCCACGAGGCTCTCGCAAATCATACTGATCTCGGAAAACTCCACGCCATCCGAGAGCGCGTCTTCGCTTTCAACCGCGCATTTCCACTGCCGTGGTGAATCAAGTGCCGTAATATGGCTTTAGCATCCAGTAGCAGATGGGGCCAGTGATGGCGACGTAGAGCCACAGCGGGAAAACCCAGCGAGCGAGCTTAAGGTGGACGGTAAAATGATTGGTCCATCCCGCAATGAAGGTAAAAAGAATGAATGGCAGGCTGATGGCTGCGAAGACGATGTGGGTGATGAGAAGTAAAAAATAAGTTGTTCTCATGATGCCCACGCCGCCATAGCGAGTGGGATCGTTAGTCATGTGATAGGCGACGTAAGATAGAAGAAAAAGCACTGAGAGAAACATGGCGAAGACCATGGTAGCACGGTGCATCTTTACGTTGCCGAGTTTGATGAAAATTAATGACACAATGAGCACAACGGCGGCGCAGGCATTGATCCCAGCGTGGATAGGAGGCAGAGCTGCTGTGGACCAACCTTCGGGGAGCGGCAGTTTGATTTTCTGCATTACCACAACGAGCAGCAGAATAAGCGTGGTCAGAATCCACGCAGCGATGCCGAGAGTTTTAGATAACTTCTCCTGAGGAGGGCGGGTGAGCCACTGGCTACGTTCATTCTGCATCGTGTAAAGCTATATATTGTTAGATGCCGGGGGACTCGTTTTTTTCTAGCTCCGCACGGATGCGTTTGAAAAGCTCGGCTTTGAGTTTTTGGTATAACTCAGGATCACGCGCTTTTGCTTCATCTGAGCGCGCTTCTGCAAGCGGCCACTTACCGATGACGCGGAACTCGCGGTCCACGAGAAGGAAACCGAGGTCATGCGAGTATTTACCATTCGCCTCGATATCGAGTGGGTCTGAGCGTTCCCGGATGCCAAAGAATTTGAGTTCTTGCTCGAGGTATGTGTGGGTCGCTTTGGCATCTCCGGCATTGAGGAACCACCAGTTTTTGGTGTTTGCGCCGAGGGCTTTGGCATAGTCGGCGAGTTTTGGCTGTTGATCGTTCTCGGGATCCACGGAGATGCAGGCGATATGGAAATCTGGATGGCTGCCGAATTCATCATAGATTTTCCGGAGTTCTTCGCCATTGCGCACGGCACAATGAGGGCAAATGGCAAAAAACTGCGCGGCGATCCAAACTTTACCGCGGAGGTCTGAGAGTTTGACGGGGGTGCCTTCTTGATTGATCGCGGAGAGGTCCTTGCCAATTTCGAACCAATTCGGAGGAGTGTCTTTGCCAGTGTTTACGGCTGGGGCCGCATAGGTGCTGGTGAGGGCGGGACGCAAATAGAAGACGATGCATAGGATCGCGATGCAGATGAGGGCAACGCCGGTGTAGAAGAGCGTGATGGTAGTTTTACGGTTCATTTTTCTTTGGCGGGCTCTGCGAGGAGCTTATCGATGGTGTGATTGAGGAGGGTTTCAAGTTGCTCGGAGTTGGTGAGTGAGGTGCCTGTCTTTGCGCCTTTGGTATCCCACGAAGCGGCTTGCTCGAAATCAAAGGTGGCTACGAATGGAGGGCCACCTTGTTTCTGCGGGACCACGGCGCGGCGGATGTGGCCATTTTTATCGATGAGGACGATGGCGGGATCGTAGTCCCATTTACCGGTGATTTCATTTGGGTAGGTGTTTGCTTTGAGTTCATTTTTGATGAACTTATGAAGCGTTTTAGGTTCATTGCTGCCCAGCCACCATTGGGGCAGCGCCATCTGTTGGGCGGCGGCAGTCTCGGCGAGAGTTGCGATGATTTTATCGGCGGGAAAGGGATCAATCAGGAGTGAAACGAGTGTCAGATTTTTCTCGGTGGCACGGTTTTCTGCGAGGCGCTTCATCACGGCCATGCTGCGGGCTGCGGCTTCTGGATCGCGAAGGCTGAAGACATTGATGGCGATGACACCGCCTCTGAGATCGGCAAGATTGGCTTCTTTGCCATCTTGGCGCAGCATCCGGAGATCGCGCTCTTTGGTGATGCGGTAAATCATCGCGGGCCGCTCGTCCTGCGCTTGGCTGAGCGTCCATTTTTCATAGGCTTTCAGGACAAACCAGCCGCCTACGAGCATGATGCCGATGAGGATAAAGGCGGTTCTACGCAGCTTCCGGGGATCCCGGATGGCGGGCTCAAAGGGTGGTGAGGGTGGCGGCATCGCTGGCGGAACGTAGCGGGCAGGGGCAGCTTGGCAAGTGGCGGCAGCTAGATTTTTCAGCTACTTTTGAGTGAGTTTTATTTCAAACATCAGCGGCCAATATTTACCCGTGACGATGAGGTGGCCAGTGGCGGGATCATGGGTGATGCCATTAAGAACGTCGGCACGGTGCGGCTTTGGAAGTTGATCGCGCAGGCCAGTGAGATCGAGCCAAGCGGTGACGCGGCCATCAACCGGGGAAATGCGGGCGATTTTTTCCGTTTGAAAGACATTGGCGTAGATCTCGCCACCGATGAATTCGAGTTCATTGAGTTTGCTTACAGGCGAGTTGCCGTCTTTTACGGTGAGGGTTTTCAGGACGGAAAAATCCTTGGGATTGATGAATTTGAGATCGCTGGTGCCATCGCTCATGATAAGGCTAGAGCCATCGTGGGTAAGGCCCCAGCCCTCGCCCTCATAGGGGTGTGAGCGGATGAGTTTGAACGTATCCGGCTCGAAAACGAAGGCCGTTTTTTCCTTCCATGTGAGCACGAAGAGCTCGTTGCCAAAGTGGGTGAGGCCCTCGGCGAAAACATTTTTTGCGAGTGGGCGCTTGCGAATGACTTTGCCCGTGGCGGGATCTAGCTCACGCAACGTGGATTGGCCGTATTGGCCGGTGCTTTCGTAGAGGCGCCCGTGAGAAAGTGCGAGGCCTTGGGTGAAGGCTTCAGGATCGTGGGTGCGAGTGGAAATAACTTGGAACCCGAGATTTTCCGGCGCGGGCTTGCTGCATGAAATGAGGGTAATGCAGAGAAAGCAATAGAGAGGAAAGTATAGGTTCATAGAAGAGCGGTAGGGTAGCGAAATGGAATTTATGTTAGATACGTTTCCAGCACTCGAGGAAGCCGCTGGCAAAGTCTTCCGGACGATTGGTGATCCATGCATCGATCTCTGCACGGGGAAACCAAACGGCTGCATCGATTTCGGCACTTGGGAAGCGCAATGGGCCATCGTGCTGGGTGTGGAAAAGTCTGACATGTTCCCAACCCGTGGCGGCACACGGTGCGATTTTCGCGATTTCTTCGATGCCTCCATCGCAGATAATCCCCATTTCCTCCTCCAGCTCTCGGACAGCTGCGGTGGCGTAGTCTTCACCAGCATCTAAGTGACCTGAGACGCTGGAATCCCACAGGCCGGGGCAAGCGTCCTTGAGAAGCGAGCGTTTCTGAAGCAAAAAATCACCCCGCTTGTTAGAAACGATGACGTGTATGGCGCGATGGACGAGTTTTTTTGCGTGGACTTCTGCGCGTGTGGCTTGGCCGATGATGTTGTCATGCTCATCCACCACATCGAAAACTTCGCTACCTTTTTGCGGCAGATCTTTGAGCGGATGCGGATCGTAGGCGCGTGTGAGATCCACCCATTGGAAGAGCGTCAATTCTTCTCCACGGACTGTGGTGGGCAGGCTGAGCAGGCTGCAAATACCTTCCCAAGCAGGCTCCTCGGGCAATTGCTTTTTGAGCTGTTTGCGGCGCTGTGCGAAGCCTCGGCGGATGAGTTCATCAAACAGCCGGTAATCAAACGGTGGCAAACCCGACACCCGAGGACGCAGCACCGCGACTGCGGAATCGATAGTGGGCTTTGGGTAAAATGCATCAGGCGGCACGGTTCGAAGTGGCTCTACTTCCCAGTTCGCCTGAGTGCGCAGCGAAAGAATCCCATAGTCCTTAGTGCCGGGCTGGGCGGCGAGGCGGGTGATCACTTCCTTTTGCAGCATGATCACCGCCCGCTCGAATGGGTGCGGGCGGCTGAGCATATTCTTCATGATCGCACCGCCACATGAGTAGGGGAGATTTCCTAAAAATTTCAGCCTCCGATGCTTGAAGAGCGTGCGGCCATCGAATTTCGCACCATCGGCGTGATGCACTTCTACAGTCGGTTCATCTTTATAGCGTTCCTGCAATGCGGCGGCGAGGCGCGCATCGAATTCGATCAAAATCAGCCGCCGCACCTTCCCCACCAGATGCACGGTGAGTGCGCCAGTGCCTGGCCCCACTTCGCAGACGGCATCGTCTTCTGTCACCTCGAGCTGTGCGACGATCCAGCGTGCCATGTTAGGATCGATGAGGAAATTTTGCCCCATCTGCTTGCTAGGTAGCACCCGTGCATGATCTAATACCTCGCGAATTTCCTTACCCGTCATGGCCGCCATCCTTGGCGCATCTCTGGCGGCAAGGCAACTCCTAGGATTTTTTCGCTGCGGCCAATCATTGACGCAGCGGTTGCTATCGTCTCCCATCCGCAGATGTCCGAGCCGCTAGCCAAGAAGCCGATCTCATCCCACCGCTGGATTCTCGGTTATTTGATGCAGGAAAAAGCAATTTTCATCCCCTCGCTGGCAGCGTTGTTTTTCACCGCCTTGCTCTCGCTCGCTTTCCCGTGGTTTCTCAAGGAACTGATCGGAAATCCTGCGGATGCCATGAAAAATGGTGTCGATCCCGCACAAGTACTCGCGAAGTCAAATCGCGTGGTGCTAGAGCTGGTGGCCGTGCTGGCATTACAAGCAGGCATCGCATTTTTCCGCGTCCAAGGCTTCATTCGCTCGGGTGAGTCTGCGCTGAATCGCCTCCGCCGCGATCTATTTTCCCACATGGTGCGCCTGCCGATGCCGTTTTTTCAAGAGCAACGTTCTGGCGCACTCAGCAATCGCATTTCTGCGGACCTCGGCGTGGTTCGGGAAACTTTACTCACCACGGTGCCCCAGGCAGTGAGACAAACTGTGATTCTAGTAGGTGGCCTGGTTTTCATCTTCGTCGCATCATGGAAGCTCTCGCTCATCATGCTCGGCAGCGTGCCATTCGTCGTGCTTGCCATCGCATTTTTCGGCAGGAAAGTGCGCGGATTTTCCAAAGCCGCGCAAGACTCGCTCGCGGAAGCCGGCACTGTGATTGAGGAAACTGTGCAAGGCATCGCAGATGTGAAATCCTACACCAATGAGCGCTTTGAAGGTGCCCGCTACGATCGGGCGCTCGAGGCATTTTTCGGAGTCACCGCACGTGGGGCAAAACACCGCGCGGCGTTCCTTTCCTTCATCATCTTCGCCTTGTTTGGCACTATCGCCTTTGTCGCTTGGTATGGTGCGCGCATGCTAGCAAATGGCGAAATCAACGGCACAAATTTTGTCTCATTCATCCTGTTTTCCATTTTTGTGGGGGCATCGCTCGGCTCATTTCCTGAAATCATCTCTCAGTTCCAACAAACCGCCGGTGCCACTGACCGCCTGCGCGAGTTGCTAGACACCCAGCCAGAGCGCACCGATGGTGATTCTGCCGCGAAACTCACGGGCTACCTCGCTTTTGAAAATCTATCTTTCCGCTATCCATCGCGGCCCGATGTGCAAGTGCTGCAAGACGTGAGTTTTTTCGTCCGCCCCGGCCAACGCGTCGCACTCGTAGGCCCATCAGGTGCTGGAAAATCAACGGTTTTTTCACTCATTCTTGGGTTCAATGCGCCTGAAAAAGGTCAAGTTCTTTTTGATAACTCGCCCGCCAGTTCCCTCTCGCTCAGTGCCATCCGCTCCCAAATCGCCATCGTCCCGCAAGAGGTCCTCCTCTTCGGTGGGAGCATTCGTGAAAACATTGAGTATGGGAGACCCGGCGCTTCACTTGCAGAGATTCAGGACGCTGCCCTCCAAGCGAATGCCTTCGATTTCATCTCCGCACTCCCAGACGGCTTCGAGACACTCGTCGGCCCGCGTGGCACGAAGCTTTCCGGAGGCCAGCGCCAACGCATTGCCATCGCCCGCGCCATTCTCGCAGACCCACGTATTTTATTGTTAGATGAAGCCACCTCTGCCCTTGATTCTGAGAGCGAGCGCCTTGTCAACGAGGCACTTGAGCGATTGATGAAAGGCCGCACCAGCCTCGTCATCGCACACCGCCTCTCTACCGTCCGCCACGCAGATTCTATTCTCGTTTTCAGCCAAGGGAAAATGATTGAAAACGGCACTCATGAAGAGCTTATCGAGCGCGATGGCACGTATCGTTTTCTCGTGGAAACGCAGCTTATTTAGCACAATTTGCAGCGTATCCTGCCGGCAAAGAAATCTTTTTCAGAAACCGCTCTTGTCCGGTGCCTTGTCCATGCCCTACGCTCGCCCAACCTTTTTCAAGCGTGCTTCAAGTTCACCCACCCACTTTCACTTTAGCCGTAATTCCAGCGCGTTGGGGATCTACCCGCTTCCCGGGGAAACCGCTTCACCCCATCGCTGGAAAACCGCTCATCCAACACGTCTGGGAGCGCTGTTTGCAAACCACTCTGCTCGATGAAATCGTCATCGCTACCGATGATGAGCGGATCCGTGAAGCCGTCATCGCCTTTGGGGGAAATGTCGTCATGACCTCGGCGCTGCATCCTACCGGTACAGATCGCATTGCAGAAGCCGCCGCTGCTTTTCCACACGCCACGCATCTCATCAATATTCAGGGCGATGAACCGCTCATCGATCCCATACTCATTGATGCACTAGCCGCTGCCATCATTGCGGATTCCACCTTAGACATGGTCACTGCTGCCAATCGGATCGACCCCTCAGATCCTGCCATCCAAGATCCCAACATCGTGAAAATCGCGACTGCCTTGGATGGTCGTGCGCTCTATTTTTCCCGCTCACCCTTGCCATTTTTTCGCAATCCCGTGGCTGGCTTGTCCGTCCTACGCCACAAGGGCATCTATGGCTACCGCCGGGATTTCCTTGAACGGTTTGTCACGTGGCCGCCGTCACCTTTGGAGCAAGCAGAGTCACTCGAACAACTCCGCGCCCTTGAAAATGGTGCTTCGATCAAAGTCATCATCACGGATGATACCTCTCCGGGTGTAGATACCCTCGAGCAAGCCCTCGAGATAGAGCATCTGCTATCTGCTGCTATATCTAGCAATTTATAATTAAAACTTTCTACTTTCATGAAATATATATTTGTAACTGGCGGTGTGGTTTCTTCACTGGGCAAAGGCCTTGCCGCAGCCTCCATCGGCACTCTGCTAGAGCATCGGGGTCTATCTACCTTGATGCAAAAATTTGATCCCTACCTAAACGTGGATCCTGGCACCATGTCTCCCTATCAACATGGTGAGGTATATGTTTTGAATGATGGTGCTGAGACGGACTTGGACCTTGGCCACTACGAGCGCTTCACCTCTGGAGTTCTTTCGCGGATGAATAATCTCACATCCGGCCAAGTTTTTGACTCAGTCATCAAGGCAGAAAGGCGGGGTGACTATCTCGGTAAGACCGTGCAGTTTATCCCACACGTCACAGATGAGATCAAAGCCCGCATGCATAAAGTCACCAATGACAATCCAAAAACGGATGTGCTCATTACGGAAATCGGCGGCACCGTGGGCGATATGGAAGGTTTACTATTCATCGAAGCACTGCGCCAATTTGCCCTAGAAGTGGGAAAAGAAAACGTCTGCTTTATTCATGTAACTTTGCTTCCCTACATCAAGGCTGCGGGCGAAGTAAAAACCAAGCCCACCCAACAATCTGTGGCAAAACTCCGCGAGCTAGGCATCCAGCCAGACATCATCATTTGCCGCACAGAGGCGGATCTCGATGAAGACAATCGCAAAAAAATCGCCATGTTTTGCAATGTGGAGCGCAAAAACGTGGTCGCCTTCCGAGATGTGGCGCACACCATCTACGAGTGCCCGCTGGATTTACGCCGCGATAAGATAGATCGCCTTGTGGTCGATAAGCTTGGCCTCGGCCACACGCCCTCGCCCGCGCTTGAGGATTGGGAGAAATTTGTGCAACGCGTGATCCATCCCAAGCATAAAGTCACCATCGCCGTGGCGGGAAAATATATAGAACTCCAAGATGCGTATAAGTCTATCTACGAGTCACTCATCCATGCTGGTGCCCACCATGATACGAAAGTGCAAATCGTGCGAGTGGAGGCAGAGGCCATCGAAGACCACGGCGCTAAATCAGTGATCGGAGACGTAGATGGCATTCTCGTCCCAGGTGGCTTTGGCGACCGCGGCATCGAAGGGAAAATCCTCGCAGCCCAGTATGCCCGTGAGAAAAAGATCCCATACTTCGGGATATGCCTGGGCATGCAGATCGCCACCATCGAGTTCGCCCGCAACGTCTGCGGATTAGAACATGCAAACTCCACTGAGTTTGATAAAGCCACGAAGCACCCAGTCATCTGCCTCCAAGAAGAGCAAAAAGGTATCGAAGATATGGGTGCCACCATGCGCCTTGGTTCATGCGAATCCATACTCTTCGCCGGCACCCAAGCGTCCGATCTCTATGCGAATGTGGAGCGCATCCACGAGCGCCACCGCCACCGCTATGAGTTCAATTCAGACTACCAAGAGCGCATCCAAGAAGCCGGGCTAGTCATTTCCTCTGTCTCAGCGGATGAGGGCCTCGTCGAAATCATCGAGCTACCTGGACACCCGTTTTTCATAGGTGCACAGTTTCACCCGGAATTCCAATCGAAGCCCAATCACCCACACCCGTTGTTTGCGGGCTTCGTGGCTGCCGCTCTAGAGAAAAGCCACTTGGCGTAGCAATTCCCCAGCGTCTTGCTGAAGAATGTGCGGACTTTCTGAAATCCAGATCTTCCGCGGGGTTTCGAGGGCGGCTTCAGTGAATTGGGAGGCGATGGAATCAGCGTTCTGGGTGCTTGAAAACGGTGACTTTGACATGGTTCGCACCCAGTTCGAATTGAGCCAGCCGATTGCCGTTAAGGGCGAGGAGTTGTTGGGCACGCGCAATGCCGCGACCAAAACGATTGGCATAATTCATCACCATCAGCACCTCGGCTCAAACTGGATTCCGATAGTCCGTAACGCTGGGAAAATTCTCAGGGCTGGCTTCCCCATACAATCCGCCCACATTCTGAATCTCAATCCGATCAGGGAAAAAATAGAACCGCACCGGCGAGTTTGCCTGATATTCCCGGTGGAGCATGGCATTGACCAGTAGCTCTCGCATGGCCTCGGGTGGATAATCCCAGATCACACGCTCCCGCAATCCAGCTTCAAAAATCGGCTTCTCGGTAAAGCTGCTTTCGATAAACCGACTCACCGTCCACATCAACTCCAGCAGGTTGCCTTTGAAGGCTCTCGACTCCTCTACATCCGATCCTAAGGTCTCTCCGCCAAACTTCACATACTGCACGTAGGCACCGGGGTAACGGAGCAGTGGGTCCTTTCCAAAGACGATGCATCCTGCGTTCGTCGGGCAGTCCCGATTCAGGTTGTAGAAATGAAGCGCGGCCAGTTGCAGCACCAGTTCACGGCCATTTTCCTTGATCACCTCCGGATCGATCGCCTTACGCCGGTAGCTATTCATGAAAAGGTCTAAATCCAGATCCTCCAGCGTGGCGTCCGGGCACGGGGTGATATCGAAGGTGCGGAAACGCGAACTACGGCGCTCCAGCAGGCGGCGTTCTTCAGATTCGCTCGCCGTTGCCTTGCGAGACCCCACCCGGATGTGCACACGGCCCCGGTAGCGCACCGGCGTCAAATCACTGGGATGCACCTCCACTACCAGAAATTCACCACCGTCCGGATGTGGCTGCTTGAACACGGAAAGCATCGGCTGCGGCAGAATCTGCCCGTCGTCCCGATAAGAGGCGAACTGCTTCTGGAGCTCATCCGTGATTGCCATATTCGGCGACAAGGAGCCGTCATCCTCGATGCCCACAAGCAAGTAGCCAGGTTTTCCGTGTCCTGGCATGTCGTTGGAAAACGAGCAAATCGCCTCGCGGAACTTGTCCGTATTCGTCACCGAGCGGGTGCGCTCGATCCAGTCAGCTTCGGTCGAGGGGAGGACTTCCTTCAATTGTTCAGGCGTAAGCATCTGCGTCAGGAGAGTAGAAAATTGCGCGGGATTGTCACGGCTGGTTTCAGATCATATCTTTTAAAGACAGAGCTGCTAGTTGCGGGTGGAGCATTTATTTAATCCGTGAGCCTTGCCATTCCCATAGCTCCTGCATGAGCAAATGCTCACAATGGCGGATGAGGCTGGCAGTGGTGCTGGCACACTCGGTACTCGCGAGCTTGGGACGTAATAGTTTTAGCTCGGCCACGAGTTTACTATAGATTCTTGCGCGGCGTTTTAGTTCAAAAACAGAGATCATTGCTAAGCTCCATGCCGCTAAGCCCGGCAAGATCGCGGGAAAAAAACCAATGGCCCAAATATCGAAATGCGAAGGTATAAAAACTTTATTTAGATGAATGTAGATGGTGGCTGCACCTAGCAACATCGCGCCTAGTGAAGATAATTGGAAGATGCGGGTGAGGATCTTGAGGCGTTTTTGGGCTTTAGTGGCTTGTTTTGCGAGGTAGCCAATTTGATCGTCGATGCGGGCTGTTAGATAGCTGTCGCGGGCAGCGCTCCAGCCTCTGCGCTCTGCGACGAGTTGCAATGATGCGCTGCGCAGAAATGAGGCATGATTTCCGAAAAGCTCAAGGGCCGGCGGATGCAGCGGGCTGGCGGGTTCATGAGAGACGAGCAATGAACGTAGAAGTTCTGCGCGAGTGCGATCTACCACCCATGCTTGTTGAAGGCGCATCCTTGCGCCCACCCATGGCAATCCGGCAGCAATCAGGGCGAGCGTGAACTTAATAAGGCCACCCATTTCCTTTGCAATACTCAGTGCCAATAAACTGGCTTGGAGGAAAGTCGCGACGTGATTGACGGACATAGATCCGGCATTGAACCAGCGGGAGCGTGGGGCCCGCGAGACGGCCCTCCTATCAAGTTTGCTGAACAAGGAATCGATGGAATCTACGGCTGGTAGATCTTTAAATGCTGGCTCAAAAGGATCATTCCTGATTGTGGCGGATTGCCATTTTCCTTCGAGTGAAATGGCATCCACGATGCGTGATGGGATTTGCCATTTCTCGGCATCTGCCACGGTCTCGGCAGTGCCACCTAGCCCGCGTGGAGGCTTGCCGTCCCACAGGAAAATCATGCGATCTGATAGAGTAAGTATCTCGCGGGCAACGACGTGGTATGCGGCAGGCGCATCTTCATTTCCTGCCACTTGCTCATGCCACCATGCGGAGTCGATGAGGCCACTTGCTCGCTGCCATTCGGTGGGATCTGAAAAATCCTCTGCGAAGCGTGCACGAGTGAAAGGAAGCAGCACGATGGTTTTGAAGCCTGCTTCCTGACAAGCTTCGAGGAACAATAAGTCTGCACCAGCGGCTGCGCTGGAAACGCCTACAATTTCGCCTGTGAGGCTCGCCGCCATGGCATCGAGCTCACGGCGCAGAACTGCTTTTGTGGCTGCTTCGTCTCCGATGTGCCGATGGCCTGCAAAGCCGACTAGCCAGAGGCGGTGAAACGTAGAGTCAGGCATCATCGAAGTGGTAAAGTTTTACAGACTCCTCAGCGCTGCGGGTTCCACAGTCGATGAGGAAATCGATGAGTTCGAGATTGTCTAAGGTAAAGCCTTTTTGGGTGACGCGGGCGGCGAGTTTTAAGTCATCTTCATCAAAATGTTTATCATAGCGGGCATAAAGAAACTTGGCATCAGGAGTGGGCCGAATCATTTGCCCTAACTCGCCATCAATAGCGTGACCAAAGCGACACTCGCCATGAACTCGACATAACATATCTTGATAGTTTGCGAATGACCCGATGAGTGAGGCTGGGATGTTTTTCGCTTGGGCGAGCACATCGAGGAATAACTGATTTCCACGCCCGAGACGCGTGCCGCCTGTGCCAATGGAGACTAAGCTCATCTTACTACGCGTGGCTTCCCAGCCTAGCCGATACTCCGGAAGTGTGGCCATGAGATGGAGCAGATAGGCAGGATTGTTAAACGGGGTGATCCCTCCATCTTCAAATGCAAATATCAATGGCTCGCCGTGTTCACCTTTTACTTCTAGGACTTCTGGTGGGAAAAAAGTAGGTGCTGCCGTGCTGGCGCGGACGAGCTGCCAGAGCGGGATTTGTAGATTATCACCAGGGGAAGCTGGGTTGTTATACTTTGCCGCAGGGTTATTTGTGATCGGCCATGGTGAGCCAGTAGAGGCATTGCGAGTGACAACCAATAGTAATGTTTTCAATTGTTTACTTCCTAGAGTGGCGATGCTGCCATCTGTTTCTACAAAGAAAGATCTAAGGAAATCTGATAAACCTTCTGCGACGAAACGATGGCTCGTGAAGCGATACCTCAGCCCGGATTTACGAAACATGGCCGCTGCATTTTCCCTATAAAGGCGCTCTACTTCCGCGACAGAAAGGCCCCACGCGAGGAAGGCGGCGATGATGGCACCCGTGCTTGTGCCGGCAATATAATGGAAATGGTCTGCTAGAACTAAATCCGGTTTACCCGACTTCTCACGTAGAAGTGACTCGATCCGCTTGGCGTATTGGAGGGCGAACAATCCGCGTATTCCGCCGCCGTCGAATGCTAGTAGCCTCGCGCGAGGGGATGGTGGAGTGGCTCTTTGGTCCATCTTGTTCAGTGGATGACACAATGCCCATCAGGCGCGATTATATATCTCCGCAGGCAGATTTGGTGGGTGGCTTTGAGGTGGCAAGCCTATTCGAGCAACACATAGAAGAATGAGTTCATTTCTGGTCATCCACCTGCACTTCGTAGTCGCCGATTGCCCATTGGATGCCTGCTAGGAAATGGCGTAGGACTAGTGGGTGCCAGTAGATTTCGTGGTTATGGCCGAGCGATGAATAAAACACGCGGCCTTTTTCCCAGTGGCGTGCCCATGAGATGCCGAAGTCTTGATCGGTGCGCTTAATGCCCTCCATGGTCATGTCAGTTTTTTCAGTGTCTAGGCGCAAGAGCATGTGCACGGATTTCGAGTCGTAAGGGTCTTTGAGCTGATAGATTTCCTCTGGAAACTCGATGTTCTTACCTTCAAACATGGCGACGAGAGGATGGTTTTCCTGACCCGGTTCCACTTTAATGCTTACCTTTTGATTGGCATTCCACGGGTGCCCATCGAAGTAGCCGTTGATCATTTTACCGTATTCGGGCCAATCTTGGCATGTGTCTGTGGCAGCATGAATGCCGATGAAGCCCTTGCCGGATTTGATGAATTTCATCAAGTTTTGCTGGAGCCGCGCATCAACGGCAATAGCTGCTTGTTTCTCTGAATCGCTGAGGTTTTTAAATTCATCGGGGTGGGGGAGGAAGACGTTCTGCGTGGTATTGAGAAAGCAAACGGCATCAAATTTCTCCAATGTGGCGGTCTCAAAGTTTGCAAGATCATCGCTGATTACGACATCAAAAGCACCTGTCTTCTGACCCATTTGAGTAAAGGCGATTTTGCCAGTAGCGATCGAGTCATGGCGGAATCCGTTTGTTTTTGAGAAGACAAGGATCTTGCGGGGATTTTTAGGGGTAGCGAAGGATATCTCAGGTAAAGCTGCGGCAATTTTTTCCACTGCTCCGGCGGGTGCTTGCTCAGTGTTGGGATTCTGAGCGATGACAAAAAAGGCAGCCAATGCGATGAGGCATGGAGGGATGAATGATTGCATGGGTGTGATTGATGGGCAGAATTTGATGGAAATTGAATTACTCGAAAGATGAATCACTCCTTGCAAGCGAAGAATGATTTTCAGGATTGAGTCTGCGGCGAGTTTCCGCGAAAACCACGGCGGATGAGAATTTTGGTAGTAGGGAAGGGCGGGCGCGAGCATGCGCTAGTGAGGGCATTGGTGGAATCGCCGGGGCAGCCAGAGGTGTTTTGTTTTCCAGGAAGTGATGCGATCCTGCAGCTTGCCAAGCCTGTTGCGGCAGATGGCTTAGAATCGCTGGTAGCTTGGATGAAGCTGAATCAGATCGACCTTTGCGTGGCGGGGGAAGAAAGTTATTTGGTAGAAGGTGAAGGATTGGCGAATCTGTGTGAGCGAGAGGGGATCCCTTGTTGGGGTCCGCCGAAAGAGGCTGCACAGCTCGAAGCTAGCAAGGAATTTGCAAAGGAATTTTTATCAAGAAACCAGATCCCGACGGCACGCGCCACAGCCACAGATTCGCTAGATGATGCTGTGTCTGCCATCGCTGGAGTGTATCCCACGGTGCTAAAGTTTGATGGATTAGCGGCGGGAAAAGGTGTAGCGGTGTGTGTGGATGAGGCATCTGCTTTGGAGTTTCTGAAAGAGGTATTTGTGCATCGGCGGTTCGGGAAAGGGCGAGTATTGGTAGAAGAATGTCTTACCGGGCCTGAAGTTTCGATCTTCGCCGCCATCGTGGACGATCAGTATTTAATTTTCACTCCAGCGAGAGATTACAAGCGCGCACAAGATGGCGACCATGGCCCGAATACAGGTGGGATGGGCGCGGTGGCGAGCCGCCAGCTCGTGACGGCGAAAATGTTAGAAAGGATCGAGCTAGAAATTGTGCAGCCCACCGTCAGAGGTCTGCGCGCTGAAAGTTTGCCCTACCGGGGTTTCTTATACTTTGGGCTGATGCTCACGCCGAGTGGGCCTCAAGTGATCGAGTATAACTGCCGTTTTGGTGATCCTGAATGCCAAGCTGTGATGCCATTGGTGACGGGTGATCTAGCAGCATTTTGCTTCGCAGGAGCTACCGGCGAGTTACATAAAGATTTATTAAACTTTAGTGATGGCTGGAGCGTCTGTGTAATCCTCGCTTCTGCAGGTTATCCTGAAACATCGCGCAGTGGTGATCGTATTTCCGGCATCGGAGAAATTCATGATGCGCGCGTCTATCATTCCGGCACAAAGCGGACCGCAGACGGTGGTTGGGAAACCCACGGCGGACGAGTGCTGGCTATTGTAGCTGGTGCGGAAGGTTTGCCACAGGCGGTCGCAAAGGCACATGCCGCCGCAGACAGCGTGACCTTCGATGGAGTATTACGCCGCCGCGATATCGGAATCTTTAATTTTTAAATGAAGGCCATGGAACGAATTCTCACCGCAGAAGAAATCACCGCTGGAGTCGAGCGACTCGCCGAGGCCATCCGTGCCAAGAACCCAAATCAAGCGATCGCCCTCATCGGCATTCGCAGCCGGGGCGATGAGGTGGCGGAACGCGTGCTTACGCTGCTCGCGACGGAGGACCGTGAGCTTTCATTCGG
>JAYULG010000027.1:0-5269 GCA_043763755.1 Akkermansiaceae bacterium
GCCACAGCCGTTGTCGAGGGCATCGGTGATCACGGCTGCGAGTACATGACGAATGGGAAAATCGTCATCCTTGGAAAAACTGGCAAAAACTTCGGAGCCGGCATGTCGGGCGGAGTCGCTTACGTTTACGATGTGGATAGTAAATTTTTCTCCCGGGTGAATGCGGAGATGGTCGTAGCCCTGCCTGTGAAACGTCCTCAAGACATCGCCGAGGCCAAGTCCCTCATCGAAGCGCACCTCACACAGACTGGCAGCCCACAAGCCAGTAAACTTCTGGCAAACTGGGATGACACCATCCTTAGGCTCGTCCGTGTCATCGCCAAAGAACACGCCGAGCTCGAAGCCGCCGAAGAACTCCATGAGGCCGCCTCCACCCCCGCGAACTCCAAAGTCTGATGGTATTTAGATAGAGGAAATCTACCGGATAAACCAAGATTGAAGGGTAGTAACGACTTAGATTTCATAAACGGAGGAGGTATTAAAAATACAGCGCCTTTTGAGCGGGGTGAAAACTCCTCCTCACAAACCAAAAAGTCTAATCGAGAAAATTGCTGCTTGTTAACAGAAGACAAGTTTCGTTGTCTGCGAGCGGTCGTAAGAAAATTGGAATAGTATGGAACCTCCCCGTGCTCTCTCAGCCTCCACCTTTTGCCTCTCCTTCCGGCGCTTTTCCCTAATTCTAGCGGCGCTGGCTCCATTGCACGCGTCCGCTCTCATAGACGCAGATTTGGATGGAATGTCGGATGTTTGGGAAAACCTTCACGGCTTCTCCGTATCGGACAATGGCACACTCGTCCCCGCCCATGCGCCCAGCGCGGATGCGGACGGTGACGGCGCGAATAACCTCAGCGAATCAATCACAGGCACCAATCCTCTTAGAGGCGACGGTGCTGATGGGCTTTTCCGAGGTAGCCTCTCTGCAAGCGCCACCGTTCCGGGTAATTTCGATTTCACTTGGTCCCAGCTCACCGGAAAATCGTATCAACCGCAGAATTCCGCCGATCTTTCGCTAAATTCATGGCAGCCATTGACCGATCCCACCACCGCCACTGTCACCGGCTCCAATTCCGTTTCTTTTCTCCCGGACCAGCTTAGCCAATTTTTCCGTGTGGCCGTCAACGATATTGATCAAGACGGCGACACGCTTACCTCGTGGGAAGAAGGAATTCTCAATACAAATGCAACTGATCCTGACTCTGACGCCGATGGTGTGGACGACAACATTGAACTATCATTTGGCAGTAATCCGGCAGATGCCAGCGATGGGGGCAAACCTCAGCCAATCTCACCCGCATCTGCTGGGGATCTGAAAGTCAGGCTCTTCGCCACCACATTCCTCGGTCCTTCCTATCCCAGCACCTCATTTCTCACTCCATTCAACCTGCGGGTTTTTAAAAAGGACGTTACCACAGGCGTGGAAACTCAGGTCCATGTGATGGCCTACACCGGCTCCCCGCCGTTCCTTTCGAATAACATTACCTTGGCAAATGACGGCAGCGTTTACACGATACAGGCAGATCTGCCGGACCTCAGCTCCAGCCCGCTCGTCTCTGGCTTCCAGGACTTTAGTTTTCTCATTGCGGCCACTCCCATCAGCGGCAGTGCCCCATTCGCGGCAGTGAACGGCTTCGATACCGCCACCAGCACCATCGGCAGTGGAGGCCACATTCTCGGCGCACCCGCGAAGGCTTACAACTTCCTCTACACGAACTTTCGAGCCGTCTTGGCTCCGATCATTCTTGAAAAAGTCATTTCGGACCAGATCGCGGGCAACGAGGCCAATCAACTCCCGACCCGCGCTTACGGTGGCCAGCCGAATAATCCAATGGTCACTGGCACTCGCACTGGTAACGAGGCCCGCTTTCGCGTCAAGGCCGATGTCTGGCCAACCGTGGCGGGGAAGGTTCTCATCGCCGCTCGCGATGTGGTAGCGACCACTATCCTCGGCTCCACTCCCGCCGCTCCTCTGCCGCTACTTACCGACCTGACCTTCACCGCTCCAGACGGCACCAAGCTCTATGAAATCATCGCCGGAGTGGATGACAACAGCAACGGAACCCTCGAAGCCGGTGAAGTCAAAACGACCTTTCAAAAGACCCCAAAGGTGAAAGTGGACGGCTCGCCATACTCCGACAGTGTGGCCTTCTTAGATAAAGTCCGCATCGTCACCACCAATGATTACGCCGATGCAAGAGCTGTGACGGAGGGTTACGGGGGATTGCCGTTTAGTGTTCTTCTGCCAAACGCTTCGAAGCTCATCTCTGCCTTTGCAACTGGCTCCACAAGCATTCCTGGCACAGATCCCACGATCTTTGGCAATTTTATCACCGCAAATGACATCGGCACACCCGCAGCCCGAGGTCTTGCACTTCCGCTTGGCGCGAAGTGGGACAGCGCAAATGAGGCATCAACACATGTATTTGATTTTCCAGACGGTTCGAATCTTTCAGAACAAATCAAGGAATCCAAAACTATTCAGTTACTGATTCGTCGTCTCATTTCATCCAACAAAGCAGAAATTGTTGGATTTGCCCAAACGGGTTTCTGGATTTCCCATACCTTGTTTGATCTCGAAGATCAAAACGTAAATTTCGAGGTAGATGGTAAAAAAAACGATATCGCTGTCAGCATCGGTAAATGTAGGTTCCAAGGGAATCTGGAAGTTGAGATGATTCCCGTTCCTGGCGGCTTCTCAGTTAGATACGTAAAACTGAGAGGCGCTTTTATCGATCTATATGACTACTCGTGGCCCGGTGGGACCATAGATGTAGCAGGAATTCCAATAATCGAAATTGGAAATGCTACCAAAACTCAAGCAGGTCATGCAACTTTGACTGCGGCTCCCCATCCAAACGCAGGAAGAATATTCTACACACGGGTAGCAGTTGAGTCAGCCTATGGTTTTTTTGGGAAATTTTGAAACTCTAACAGTTACACTTGAACAGTGAAATCTATTTGGAAATCGACTTTGAGGTTGCCTATCTTTTGTTTTTTGTCTGCGACCTTAGTGGCACAAAATCCCACTAGCGTCATCGATCTCAAGCGTATTGCTGATGTTCTGAAGTTTCCAAGATCCGAGTTGGTGATTACCGATTATTTGGACCAAGAAAAGTTTGTTTATGCCAAAAAAACATCCTCTGAAGAGCAGCATGGCCGGATGCCTCCCGTTGATCCCGAAGCAATTTTTCAATCCTATCAGATTACCTCGAAAACACCTAATGCACTTCTACCAATCATTGTCACACTTTCAAAGCCCAATGCTTATCTCACGCCTGAAGTCAAAAAGATAATCGAAGACTATAATGCATACGCCGTTACACAACGAGCTCAAGGCGGCGATTTCCCCTATGGATACTTCGAGTTGCCTGGGGCTTCCCATGCCTCAATTTACGCAAAGACAATTCGAGTGCCTGCGCACTCAAAACAAATCATCGAGCCGGGTGACACATGGACCCGACTCGATGAATATCCCAAATTTCATCCTGCGGTCGTATCAATTGTCCGAGATGCTTCGAGCGAAGTGGATGTTCGTATCGCTCAATACCTAGAATTGTATTATCCTGATAGATTGGTTAAGGTGCCTGGTGGCGAAGAATACTTCGCCGCTTTTAATGATGACTCCGAAGACAACCCCAAAGAATCGCCGATTTCCAGTATATTCAAAGGTCTAAATCAGATTGTGCTTACCTCGCCGATTATGAATTCCTATCGTAAAACACCTGTGCCGGCGGTAAGTGAACTGGAGCCGCCTGATTCGGAAGAGGGCAGAAAATCAGAAAATCTTTCGCTGCCTCAACGGATTTCCAAAGCAACTCCCCAGCCGACAAATGCGCCAGATTTACTAGACACTCCTAAAATTCTCGCGCTTGCATTGCTGGTGTTGTTGCTGCTCGCAAGCGTCCTCATTAAGTCCCGCAAAAAATGAACATATGGGGACTCAGGCTGGAATAGGCTATCGTGCACTTCGCCGTGCAACCTAAACAAACTCAGTTAGAAGTAGAGCAATGAAGAAATATACGAGGAGATTTTTTATCGGTCTTTGGGTCTGCTTAAATTTGTGTTGCTTCGCTTTTGTTTTTCTCTGCTTGTCGCTCACGGGGATGATTCCTTAAACTGTAAATACGAGTTTGGATAACCACTACACCGGTTACCAACCGTCTTCTGGGAAAGTATGGGGACATACAGCAGGTTTCGGATCGGGATTCCAATTTACCCGATTGCACCTTAAATCAAATTTGTATAAACGTTGGAACTCAACGCAATTACTCATAACTGAAAATATACCAGAAAGCGCTGCTTCAGCACCCTAGTGGTGGGGGGCGGATCCCGATGGAAAAGTAACGATTCTAATGGGTAGCGGAAAGTGTTTTGACTGTGAAGCCTACGAGATCTACGACCCAGAGCGAGAGCTCCTTTTTACCTACCATGAATGGGACTGAGTGGAGGCCGAAGCCTGAAGCTATAGTGGTGCGGGTCTCCTGACCGCCGTCTTCTCAGCGATCCGATGGGAAATTTTCCTAAACTTTCTCGCTTGGAAATTTCTCTTCCACCGGGAAAGCTCCGCCCATGTTTCTTGGCCTAGACTCTTCCACTCAATCTCTCACTGCCGTTTTGATCGATCCCACGAAGGGAGACATCACAGCGCAGCTCTCTGTGAACTTTGGCGCGGAGTTTCCACACTATCTTTCACCTAGCGGATTTATCCCCGGAGGTGACAACGGCGAAGTCCATGCGAATCCGTTGATGTGGCTGGAGGCGCTGGACCTTCTTCTCAGTCGCTTGACTTTGGTGGCGGATCTCTCGGCCGTTAAAGTCATTTCCGGCTCAGGCCAGCAGCATGGGTCTGTCTATCTGGACGATTCCTTCGACGCGCGCCTCGCTCGATTAGATGCCAGCCAAGCGCTCGTTCCACAAATTTTCCCCGCACTCACTCGCAGCACCTCACCGATCTGGATGGACACCTCCACCGCAGCCGAGTGCGCAGAAATCACCGCCACTCTCGGCGGACCAGCCGATGTTTGTCACCGCAGTGGCTCTGTGGCCATCGAGCGCTTTTCCGGATCACAAATCCGCCGCTTTTACAAATTAGATCCCGCAGCATACGCCCGCACCGGGCGCATTCATTTGGTGAGCTCATTCATTGCCTCCATCCTTGCTGGGAAGTCTGTCCCCATTGATTTCGGCGATGGCGCGGGCATGAACCTGCTCAACCTTTCGAAGCAAAATTGGGATACCGAGCTGCTCGTTGCCACCGCCCCAGAACTCGCAT
>JAYULG010000028.1:0-5262 GCA_043763755.1 Akkermansiaceae bacterium
GCTTGCCTCGCAAAGAGCACTGCCTTCACATCCACCATGGTTGTATTGCCCGGGCTGATTTTAAATTGATAGGCTCCTGAATATGAGGGGCCGTCTAACAGCGCATAGATCCGCGCTTGGGTATCTCCGGGATCAGGTTTGCGCAGCCAGAATTCGCGGAAACTAGGAAACTCTTCCGGCGTGCCTTCGATGCCCGTTCCCACCGCGATCCCTCGGGAAGAGATCCCGTAGCGTTGCGATTTCCCCAGCGCCCGCCAGTAGCTTGCGCCTTGGAAGGCGATGAGTTCATCGAAAATTTCCTGATTATTGAGCGGCGCATGAAGCCGGAAGCCCGCAAATCCGCCATCGGTAGGAAGCTCGCCATGCTTTGCAATCAGCGGGCCATATTTAAAAAATGCTTCTGAGAGGCGGATCTGCTGCTGGTGGCTACTGGTGAATTCATTGAGCGTCACAGGCTGCTGGAAAAGATATCCCGGGTGGAAAAACATCGCGCGGAATGGCAAGTTATCCAGCGCCCACAATGCTTGATCTGGGTTAAAACGAATGTCCCGATATTGATCGTAAGTCACATCCTTCATCCACTGTGGCAGGGCCTGTTTCGGCTCCTCATACGGGCGATTCGCCAAATCCCGTGCGCGGCTTTGGATACTTTCAAATCCAATGTCCTCGCGCTCCCATTGGCTCATGACGGGTAAGGTCAAAATCCCCAAGCAGGCCAAAATGGAAAAATTACGTCGCACGGCTGAGAATTAGGCTGGCCTATGCATTTCGTCAAGAAGTGTAAGGGCATTCACCCCTACCATTTTGTTTTCCTCAAAGGCGCGTGAAATGATAGGTCAGGATGCCGTCGAAATCGACAACCTCAGGATCTGCCACCGCTCGCCGCGGATCGAAATCGAGAAAGAATCGCTCGCACCGGAAGCCGCAATCCTCGAGCATTTTGAGCAGTTGTGGATGGTCGAACCAACGGATCGTTTGCTGCGAATCATGCGTCGTTGGGGGATGACCCGTGAGCTGATAGCTGTGCTCGCGATGCACCAATTGCTTTTCCCGGTCTAGCCGATGGCGCGTTCTTAGTGAACCTTCTCGTCCGTCTGTAAGCGTCGCCTTGTGATCATCATACCATTCGTTTTCCGGTAGATCTCCAAGTAGCTCGGCATAGGGCATGAAGACGGTGAGATAGAGTCCACCGTGATTTTCTAACAAAGAATGCCAACGCCGCAGCGCTACTTCAGGATCGGCAGCTAGCTGAAGCGCAAAGGCCGGGGCGAGCAGCGCGGCGAACTTTTTTGGCGACTCCCATGTCGCCATATCGCCCTCATGAATCACCGCTTTCACTCTAAGAATTGTGGCTCGCACTTTCGCCAAGTTCAGCATATCTGGCGAAAGTTCTAGTCCCACCACATCGTGTCCCATCTTCACCAATGGAAACATCAAGCGCCCAGAACCAGCACCTATCTCCAATGCAGGCCCGGGGTGTTTTTTCAAAAACTCTGCCATCAGCCGCACCTCGCTGCCATCGTCCTCAGCCTCCCAAAAGGCATCATGAAGCTGCGCCTCAAGTGATAGATATGGCTGGGACATTGATATATGTAAATTCAATCACTTCGGCACTCGCCGCGACCATGGCAAGGCGAGCAGAAAAAACAACACAAGTGCGATTCCTTGCATCCATAGCAGATACCATGGCCACGGCCCGAGATGATCGAGCAGACTCGGATTGTCTGGCGGGCGAGATGCGAAACCGAAATTAGTGCCGAGCTGCGAGTTCACCAATAAGGCACCCGCATGATATGCCACAGACCACCCGAAGATCTCTATCATCGCCCGCCAAATCGGTTGGCGCGGCCGCCAACCATCGATTAAGGGAAGATACAATGCCGCCGCAACGATTGTGAAATGCTGGATGAAAAACATCACAAATGGAAAATGCGGGAAGCCCATCGATATCGCTGGCGTGAGCAACGCCTGAGTGGTAGCGGCGAGTCCCCAAAAATACGTCATCGCAGCCAGTAATGGGCGCTTGCTCAGCAGCGCAAAGCCAGCCGTAAGCGTCGCAACATCGCACAAGTGCAAGGGCAGAAAATTATCCAATGACTTGGGCCCATCCCACATTGCCCAAGCCAGCAGGCTCAGTGGTATGGAGCTAAAGCATAAAATGATCAAAAGTCTTCTTATAACTTCGCGCCCACCTCGATCACTTCTCGCAATAGATAACATAACTCCCACACAGATGAAGCCGATGGCCACCGTGATGAGATGCTCACTGGTAAAAGGTTGAAACATGGCTGAATTCACAACTCTGCGCCGATTTCCGCCATGGCGTGTTTTTGATCCATGAAAATTTCCCGGGCGATCGCGCGCACATCCTCATCCGTCACCGCCTGCACACGCGCCCGCCAATCAGCAGGACAGGGGATTTCTCCGAATTCTAACAAACCATCGCCCACCCACGCTGCATGCGCGGATGTGGTCTCAAATGCCTGCTTGCTTTGGGCGATTGCTAGACGTTTTGCACGATCCAACTCACCCTCGCGCGGCCCAGCTCGCACTAGGCTATCGATCTCACGGAAGATGCATTCCAGCGCTGCCTCCTTCGACTCTGGGTCTAGCCCAGCGCTGATTTCAAATGCGCCCGTCTCATCGAAAAATGTGACACTGCTGCCGATCTGATAACACAGCCCACGCTCTTCCCTTAACTCTTGAAAGAGTCGTGAACTCGCCGCCTCTCCCAGCATGGTGCTCAACATCCGCAGAGCAAATCGTGATGGAGAATGTCGCCCAGGTGTATGCCATGCGAGCGCAAGCTGAAGTTGATCTGTCTCGCGGTTCTCACGGATATTTCTCACAGGAAATATATCTCTATCGAATCCATCACGTTTCACCTCCGCATGGAAATGTTGGGGAAAATGCGGAAGCACCATTTCTAATACTTCATCTAACAAATACGGACCTGCGGCAGCGATCACCACATCACTTCGTAAATGATAACGTTGGCTAAATTTCTGCAATGCCGCCGCATCGATCCTCGCGATGGATTCCAGCGTGCCTGATATAGGATTACCCAATGGATGCTCACCCCACAGCGCTTTTGAAATCAAGTCACCAATATGATCTGCGGGCGCTTCCCTATACATTGTAATTTCCTCGTGGATGACTTCTCGTTCTAGCTCTATCTCCGCTGCGGGAAAAGTCGCATACCATACCATATCTGAAACTATATCTGCTAATAGCGGCATAAGCTCCGCCTCACCGCTTCCTTCATACACTGTCTGGTCTTCGGAAGTACACGCATTGAGCTGACCACCTGCATTCTCGATTTCAAAGCTTAAGTCCCGCGCAGATCGGCGTTTTGTCCCTTTGAAAACCATGTGTTCCACAAAATGTGCTAACCCTGCTGGCAGCTCCGCCTCATCGCGGCTGCCTGCCGGGATGTAGATTGAAAATGATGCACATTCAGATTCAGGTAAAGTGGCCACCGCCAGTCGTGGCCCGTTAGGGATCTGTTTCCATTCGTAAAATGCTTTGCTCATGTTAGATCAAATATGCCTCCGCCAGCGCAAGATCCGCTGGTGTCGTGATTTTTAAATTCGGATGGCGGGACTCAATAAATTTTACCCTCCCGCCGTTTGCTTCGATGGCGGAGACCTCATCGGTCAATCTGAGTCCCCGCGCCCGGGCTTCTAAATACGCCTCTCGTAGTAGCTTTGTTTGAAAAAACTGCGGCGTTTCCATGAACCATAGATGCTCACGAGAAACGGGGTCCGCATTCCAATCATCCGCATCGCTGCGTTTTAAGGTTTCCGTCACCCGCCTTGCCAATGCCACCGCGCGATGCGTGAAAGCCGCCTTCATGCAGTCGCTAATGTCTGCTGGCGAGATGAGCGGACGCGCGCCATCGTGGACTGCCACGTAATCACTTGTGATTTCCGCCAGGCCAGCCGCCACCGATTCTTGCCGGGTCGCCCCGCCATCCACCCGTCTCACGGGCGTGGTAAATTTCATACCCTCCAGCAATTGCCATCGCGCTTCTGGCCCCACCACAATGATCTCTGAAATCCCTTCCACCGCAAGAAACGCCTCCACCGTTCGCCGCAACACGGGCATCCCAGCCAGCGATGCCGCAAGTTTATCAAAACCCATCCTCCGGCTACTACCCGCCGCCACCACAATGACCGAGCAGGAAATTTTTACACAAACGCCATCCATCTGCATTCAGTCTTACCAATCTCTCATGACCCGCAACAGAAAACACTGTGAGTTTTTATGCATCTAAGGGGAGCACAAGCGCCCTCGCCGAAGACATGCGTTTGCCCCACCTCAGACTGATTTCCTATTGAGGGCATCAAAAAACACCCGGCTAGTGCCTGAAATCCCTTCCTCAATCTCCCTACTCTCCCAAAAGTAACAATTTCGTAACATTGAAAAAACTTTTCTAAACCTTCCTTCCGTCGAGAAACATCTACAGCTTAGAACATGGAGCCTCCCAACATCTTCTTCAAAATCAGTGCATAGTTACGAAATTTCTCATTCTCAAGAAGCATGGTAAACATTATTGCACCGCCACTGCAAGCCCCACGCATAGTTACAGTTATGACTCCGCAGGCAATCGCACTTCTTCCCTTGCCTTCGGTCAAACGACTGCCTATTCTGCCAACAACGCGAATGCATACACCTCCATCTCCGGCGGCGACTTTGTGGCCCCGAGTCCAACGTATGATGCGAAAGGCAACACGCTCACGTTGCCCCGAGCCAATGGCACCTCCCAATCACTCACATGGGATGCGCATAACCGCTTGCGCAGTGTCACCCCTTCTGGCAGCGCCGCGCGCACGATGGTCTATGATCCACTCGGGCGGCTCGTGTGGTCACGACGCCCCGATGGCGCGAATCCTGCCATCGACGAAGTATGGTCGTGGAGCAGTTGGACACTGCTTGCTCGGGAAATTTATCAAGGCATCACCGCATTAGAAACCTACCGCTACACTTGGGGGCCAGACCTATCAGGCACGCTCGAAGGCGCAGGCGGTGTCGGCGGCTTGCTCGCCGAGGAACGCGCAGTCGGCAGCTCCACCGTTCGGGACATCCGCCACACCCACGCGGATGCCAATGGCAACATCCTCGCCCTCACCAACGCCACAGGCCAAGTCAGCGCCCGCTACCGCTATAGTCCGTTCGGAGAAACCCTCTCAAACCAAGACCTCGATGGCTCGGGTTGGGCAACAAAAAACATCCACCGCTTCAGCACCAAGCCCGAGATCG
>JAYULG010000029.1:0-5257 GCA_043763755.1 Akkermansiaceae bacterium
TAGCCCAGCCAACTTACGAGTCAATAGTGAAAATAATGGCTTTGGCGGCAGGCGGAAAAGCGGTTAAACACAAAGGAAAAACGCCCGGACTTGCATCCGGGCGTCTTTGGAAACATTGGATGAAATAAACCGTAATTTAACGGTTGTAGAGCTCAACGATGAGCTGCTCATTAACGAGTGGATCGATGTCAGAGCGCTCCGGCACGCGAGAAACGACGGCTTCGAGCTTGTCCTTATTCACGTCTAGCCAATCCACATTAGGAGCAGCTTGAGTGAGATCAGTCATGCGAAGCACGAGTTGCTGCGAGGACGGCTTTCCGCCGACTTTGATGACATCGCCGGGCTTCACTTGGAAGGAAGCGATATCTACCGTGCGGCCATTCACAAGAACGTGCCCATGATTGACAATTTGGCGGGCGGATTGACGAGTATTGCCGAAACCTGCGCGGTAAACGACGTTGTCGAGACGTTGCTCAAGCAATTGAAGCATGATCACACCCGTGACACCGCGGCGGCGGGCTGCCTCTTCGTAATAACCACGAAATTGCTTTTCGAGCACACCGTATTGGAAACGAAGCTTTTGCTTTTCGCCCAAGGCGACGGAGTATTCACTCTTCTTTTTGCGTCCGGCACGGACACCGTGCTGGCCGGGTGGAAAGTTGCGGCGTTCAAATGCCTTGGATGGGCCAAAGAGGGATACACCAAAACGGCGGCTGATCTTTGCGCGTGGACCTGTATAACGTGCCATATAAAAATTTCTGAGAGTGTTAAATTAAACGCGGCGGGCTTTCTTAGGGCGGCAACCGTTGTGAGGAATCGGCGTCACATCGCGGATGGAAAGAATTTCCAAACCGAGGCTTTGGACAGCACGTACGGCGGACTCACGACCGGAGCCTGGGCCTTTCACTCGGACATCCACTTCCTTGAGACCATGGCCCATCGCTTGGCGGCATGCATCTTGGGAAACCACCTGCGCAGCGTAAGCCGTGCTTTTGCGTGAGCCTTTGAAACCCATTTTACCCGCGCTGGACCAGCCAATCGCGTTTCCATTAGGATCCGTTACGCTGACGAGGGTGTTGTTAAAAGTGGCAGTCACATGAACAACGCCACGCAGGACGTTCTTCGAGCCTTTGGCTTTGTGAATCTTGATTTCCTCTTCACCGCCGCCGATTTCGGCGAAGATGTCACGCCGAGCTTCCTTCTTAGGAGCGCCTTCGATCTGGGCGGCTGCTTCTGGAGCTGGGGTGGATGGGATGGCGGGTGCTGGAGCTGCTACAGGCTCAACCGCTGGAATTTCAGCGGAATTTTGGTTGGTTTCTTCAGACATGATTACAAAAATTACTTCTTAACGCCCACGGTCTTTTTCTTGCCCTTGCGGGTCCGTGCGTTGGTGCGGGTGCGCTGGCCGCGGACGGGTAGACCACGCTTGTGACGGATGCCGCGGTAGCAGTTGATCGATGTGAGGCGCTTGAGCTGTGACTGGCGGTCACGGCGGAGGTCACCTTCCACCATGATATTTTCAGCCTGGATCACTTGGGAAATGCGGACGAGTTGATCTTCGCTGAGCTGCCCGGTGCGGATGTTTGGGTCGATGCCTGCGTGCTCAAGAATCTTTGCCGCTGTGGGGCGTCCGATGCCAAACATGTAGGGCAGAGAAGCTTCGATGCGCTTCTCATTGGGAATTTCAATACCTAGGATACGTGCCATGATGTGCGTGAATTTCGCGTGAACGCAAAGGAACTCCAGAGGACTCTGGAAACTCGCGGGGCGGGTGATTTACCAGACAAGTGAAGACTGGCAAGCCGTAAATGGAAAAATTTTGCGGAGTTCTTTGAAATTTGATTCCCTCGGCGACGAGATATCATGACCAAATTTTTTGGCAACTGATACACAAGGTGCTCAGGCCCTGACTCCGATTCCCATATTCACGAGCGTTGGAATCTCGCTTCTACCCTCTTCCCTACTGGACAAAACAAGGATGCCTCTTAGCCTCGCTCTAAGTTACCAATCACCCATGGAATCCACTCCAGCTTTCTCCAATCAACTGCCACCCGATGATGTCGCCGCGATCGATGAACTCGGGAAAACCTTCCAAGCCTTCCGCGCTGAACTCGCAAAAGCCATCATCGGCCAAGACGAAGTCATCGAACAACTCGCCATCTGCCTTTTCGCCCGTGGTCATGCACTGCTCATGGGGGTGCCAGGACTGGCAAAAACCCTGCTAGTTTCTTCTGTAGCGCAAACTTTTGATCTCTCATTTAACCGCATCCAGTTTACTCCAGACCTGATGCCTGCAGACATCACTGGCACTGACATTATCCAAGAATCGGGCATCGGCGGGCGGCGAGAATTTGAATTCATCAAAGGCCCGGTCTTCGCCAACATCGTCCTTGCAGATGAGATCAACCGCGCCCCGGCAAAAACGCAATCCGCCATGCTTGAAGCGATGCAGGAAAACAAGGTCACTGTGCTCGGCAATACTTACACGCTTCAGCCGCCGTTTTTCGTCCTCGCCACCCAAAACCCGATTGAGCAGGAAGGCACCTATCCGCTGCCAGAAGCCCAACTGGACCGCTTCATGTTCCTTATCGAAGTGAGCTATCCCTCTGCCTTGGAGGAAAAAGAAATCGCCCGCGCCACCACTGGCACTGCCCGCCAAGTGCTCAGCCACCTTCTCAATGGTGAAAAAGTCATCGCTTACCAGCAACTCGTCCGCCGCGTGCCCGTGCCAGAGCATCTCTATGATTACGCAGTCAAAATCGTCCGCAAAACCCGCCCCGGCGAGCCTGAGTCTCCCCAGTGGATCAAAGACACCGTCGGCTGGGGCGCAGGCCCTCGCGCGGTGCAATATCTAATTCTCGGCGCCAAATCCCGAGCCGCCCTCCGCGGTGCCTACATGGCCTCCCTCGAAGACTTAGAAGCCATCGCTTCCTCCGTGCTCACCCACCGCGTCATCACGAATTTCTCCGCCGAGTCACAAGGCATGACTTCTAAGAAAATCGTCGAGCGGCTGATCAAGGAGATGCGGGACGATTGATCGACTCGAGCTATCGTAAAATAAAATTGTTTGGTCTTACTTTCACGCCTTACCTTCAAGCCATGACGGTCACCCTTACGAGCAAAGGTCAAATCACCATTCCACTCGCGCTGAGAACCCGTCTTAACCTCAAAGCGGGCGACCAATTGGAATTCGACGAAACGGCCCCGTTTCTTTCTGCAAAAAGAGTCGTGAATCGAGATGACTGGGAAAAGAATTTCTATAAGTGGCAATCTACTGCCAAAGAAGCACTCCAAGGTCATCCATGGGAAAATCAACCCTCTGTTGCCATCATTGATGACCTTCGTGGTGGCCCGGCAGATACAGGCACGCAGTCATTATGATCACCGCCCTAGATTCTTCAGTTCTGTGGGCCATCGTTAAAAAAGAACCTGGTTTTGAAGGATGGTTACAGTCCCTGATGCAGGCCGCCTCGGAAGGCCCATTGATCATTTCACCTATTGCATTTGCTGAGCTTGCGCCATCAACCCCAGATGCGACGTCACTGAATCTACTCCTCGCAAAGCTCGCTATTTTTTATTCCCCAATCGACCAAGTCGCGGCCCACCTCGCCGGCCTCACCTTCAAACGGTATCGAAATGCGGGCGGCCCAAGACAACATTTAATCCCGGACTTCATCATCGCAGCTCACGCTCAGACTCAAGCAGACCGCCTCGCTGCGATTGATCGGGGCTACTTGCGAAATTGGTTTCCACAACTTCAACTGCTGCCGTCGAAATGAGCCACTCATTCCTAGATAGCGCCCTACTCTCCCGCCTCGGCTCGCTGCCCATCGAGTCGCGCGTGCCCATGCTTGGAAACGTCGCAGGGAAGCATCGCTCGCCGCACCGTGGATCGTCAGTCGAGTTTGCTGAGTATCGAAAATACGTGCCCGGTGACGATACGCGGCGGCTCGATTGGAAAGCTTTCGCTCGTTCAGACCGCTTCTACATCAAGGAATTCGAGGCGGATACAAACCTCCGCGCCTACTTCGTTGTGGATGCATCTGGCTCGATGAATTTTACTGGAAATGGTGAGGCTAAAATCCAAGTCGCACGCCGCATCGCCGCATCCCTTGCCTATCTGCTAGTGAATCAAGGAGATGCGGCAGGCCTCTCCATCTGCACGGATAAGCTTCACCTAGAAGTCCCACCAAGCCGCCGCGCGGCCCACCTCGAGCGCTTTTTTTCCACCCTCGGGAAGCTCCAGCCATCGGGCGAAACTGGCCTCCTGAAAGCGCTTCACACCATCGCAGAGAAAATCGGCCAGCGCGCCTTCATCGTCATTTTATCAGACCTCTTTACAGATACCGCTGCCCTCGGCGATGCCCTCCAGCACCTTCGCTACCGCAAGCACGATATCTCTGTTTTCCATTTGATGGACCCACTAGAGCTCGCATTCGAGTTTGATCGCCCCCACCGCTTTGTGGATCTCGAGGACGGCACCTCCATCGTTGCCGAGCCAAACCTCATCGCCGATGAATACAAAACCGCCCTTCGCGATTTCCTCACCACCGTTCGCGCCAAATGCCATGATGCCGCAGCAGATTATCAGCTCATCCCCACAGACACGCCCCTAGAACCGCTGCTGCGCGAATTTCTCACTGCCCGACTTCCGAAGTCAAAGCACTGAATTTTGAATGCCGCCGACACAACCTACATCTTTCAAAACGGAAATCCTGCAGCGTTTTGCTACGACTTCTAAGATACTTCTCCGCGACTCAGAAAATCCCACTTTGCACAACTTCTACCAACTCTGATCTGGCCCAAAGCCCCCCATGAAATAGAAAACCTGATCCAAAACGGCTATCCACGCAATTTTGGACCAAATCCATGTCGACCCTTCTTCACCAAATCCCTCCACCTACGAGAGGCGACATGGTCCACGTCCGTTCGCGATCCCACATCGTCGAGTCTGTGGAATGGGCTCCCTACGGCACCACCGTCGAATTGGCATGCCTTGAGGATTCCGCCCAGGGCGAGCTTTCGACCATCCTTTGGGAGGCCGAACTTTCGCCCAAAATCATCACCGAGCAGGCTTGGGACTCGATTGGGAGGAACGGCTTCGATTCCCGGGAGTATTTCTCTTCGTTCTTCAACACCCTCAGGTGGCACTGCGTCACAGCCACCGATCCCAACCTCTTCCAATCTCCGTTCCGAGCCGGAATCAAGCTCGACGCCTACCAGCTCGAACCCCTCCGCAAGGCGCTCCGCCTTCCCC
>JAYULG010000030.1:0-1511 GCA_043763755.1 Akkermansiaceae bacterium
AATTCAGCGTCGCTGGGAACAGCGGCTTCACGATCACCGTGGCCGATGGCATTTGCGAATACATCTGCTCCTTTCTTCCGGCTTGATGCAGCGTCAGGCACTTTTCACCCGCCTCCCCGCCTGCATCGCCTTCGCGGCTACTCTCGCATCCTGCGGCATCAGCCTGCCAGATGCACCAGCGCCAGTCTATCAGCACACTGAACGCAAGATTGTCTCCTACGATCCCACAAAGCCGCCTGACGTGCTCGTCTGGCTCATCTCAGACAAGATCCACACCGGCATGGTCTTCGAATACGCGTGGCTCATTGAATCTGGCTTCATCCCACCTGCTGGATTTGGCAACCCGCAATATGTGACTCTCAGTTGGGGAAATCGCACAGCCTACGTGGAAAAAGGCCTACACTCGCCATGGAAACTTTTCCGGGCACTCTTCACACCATCGCCCTCCGTGATGGAACTTATTCCCGCAAATTGGGCCGTCACCGAAGTGTGCCCCCACCAACGCATCTGGCGCACGCTCGTGGCAAGAGGCCGTGGCCGCGATCTCGCTGCTTTCCTCAATGATTGCAGCCGCATGGACTCGGAAGGGCGGCCAAAAGTCGTCGGCACCTCGAGCTGGGGTGGGGGAGTTTTGTTAGAATCTCGCCACCAGTATTTTTTCCCTCGGATGTGTAACGCATGGAGCTCCCAAGTGATCAAGTCGCTCGGCGGCGAGATCAACCCATGGCTTGCCATCACTGCAAATGGCCTCATCCGTCAAGCAGACCGCCCGCCGAACGACTTCGAGCAAATCTGGTGGGGAAGTGATGCACCTTAAAGCGATCAATATCACGCTCCCTTCTCAATCCATAGCCGCGCTTCACGTCTTCTCAACCACGCGCCGCCGGGTAAATTCACCGCAGGCGGAGATTGGGAATCTAACAATGTAAGCGCTCGCTCGAGTAGATCATAGTCCAGCGCGTCCACTCCCGAAGCTTTGAGAAAGTCTGCGATGAGCGCTCGTTGCAAACTGCGCGGTAGCGTATTTAAAACCTTCACGTGCAGCCTACCCTGTGGATCAGAAACCTGCGCTTGAGAGACCGCCCATTTCATAAACTCAGCATTCTCTGCCGAAGCCTTCGCACCACGAATGAGAGCGGCCACCGGATCTCGTGAGGAAATCTCTGCGAGTAGCGGCAATGCTTCATTCCGCAAACGATTGCGGATTGCCACAGGTTCTGCATTGCTCACATCCTCACGCCAGCGCTGGTGGCGAGCAATCAGCCACTCCTCAAGTTCTAACTTGCGGTTTTGCAACAAAGGCCGAGAAATTTCCAAAACTATTCCTGAGCGGGTGGTGATCTTTTGTTCCTCATGCATGCCTTTGAAACCGTGCGATCCTCGCAGCAAGTTCCATAGAATCGTCTCCGCTTGATCATCCGCATGATGCGCTAAAAGTAACCTCCGGCAGTTATACTTTTCAGCACACTCTGCGAAAAACTCGTGCCGTGCATGCCGCGCCGCTGTTTCCA
>JAYULG010000031.1:0-5224 GCA_043763755.1 Akkermansiaceae bacterium
GTGTGCTTTTCGATTGTGGTTTCGCTCATGATAAAAATGGGGTAGCTCGCTGGGAGGGCGGCACGGTAGCAAGCAACGCGCGAGTGTCAAAGCCGATGGCTGGCGCAAATCCGCAGCAAGTTTACTCGCTGGCGGCGGGTGGGATAAACTGGCTCATCTGCTGCTTGGCGGGGCCATCGGGCAAGCTTTGGCTCCAAGCGGTGAAAAATGCCGGGTCCGTGCGCAAAAGATTGTGGCCAATTTCCACCATCGAGTCTGGCGGGAGTTGTGCCACAGTTTGCGAAGCGGCCCATTTTGCGGCGTTCACAGCATCGGCCTGAGACCAACTGGCGGCAAGGATTCCGGCAGCACCATTCCGCTCAACGCCTGTGGCAAGAGTGGGCAGCCAAGAAACACCGTCAGCGGGTGATTGTTGGGCGTAAATTTTGGCCAAATGCTGGGCGGCGAAAGCGCGTTCATCACCCGCAGGCACGTGCTCGTGCAGCCAGTGCGAGCTTGCTGATAGATCGACAGTCGCCCAATTCGCGAGAGTGATGCCAAATAGGCTGGGATCATTTGCGGTGCGGCTCATTTCTAGGCCGTGGATCGCAGCAGCTTCAGGCTCGGACTTCGCCCAGCCCGCGAGGGCAGCTCGCTGGAGCGCGGGGGTAAGGTTTTCGATAGGTGGTTTCGATTTTAAATAATCCACAGCGGCGTTGGGATCATTCGAGGCCCACGCAAAAAGGATTTGCTCGACTGCCCCATCGCGCTCGCTACCCGGTGCTTGTTTGAAAAACCAATCGGCGGCTTGTTGGCCATTCGATTGCGCCCATTGCTCGGCGATGAGGATGAGTGAGTTGTTTAAATCAACGCCATCTAAGTTTTTCAACACCCATTCCGCAGCACCTAGGGGATCGTTTTCGGCGAACTGATTGAGGGCGATGCGTAAGATTTCGGCCCGGCGTGCGCTCATTTGCTGACTCATGAGCCAAGCCAGTGCGTCTTGTGGATCAGTGGCGATCCACGCCTCCATTCGGGATGAAGCCAGACGCAGGCGGACGAGTGGACTCGGCTCCGCCTCTAGCTGGGCGCGGATTTCACTGCTGCTGATGCGTTGTTTTCCTAACGGACCGCCAGCCCGGGTAGGCTCGTGCTGGCGCTCGTTAATGGATTTTCCAGATCTCGCTTGATTGGCACCCGGAGCGTGGATTTTCCCTAACATGTAGCCAGCCGCCCCGCAGGAGATGGCGAGTGCAAGCGCTCCGAGGATCAAGTGGTAGCGAGATTTCATCAATGGATTGTTAGAGGTAGTCGCTCTTGCTGAATGTCAATGCATCGCGCCACTCCCAGTTGCGGCGGCCTCTTTCGTAGAGATTGAGTTCAGGGAAACGCCACTGCCGCAGTGAGAGCGCCACGCCGTAGGATGCTACGCTCGGGTAATTGAAGGCTCCACTGAGTGGGCTGAAGCCGCGAGTCATCATAATGATGCCACTGGTGGAGGAGTAAAATGGCTTGGCCCAAAGCTCGAAGCTCATGCTACCGGAGCGCGTGAATGAGTTGTTCGTGATGCGGCTGATGCCCATTTCAGAATCTTGGTAGTAGCTTTTTCCCAAGTTCGAATAGCGGCCTGATTGCCCGGCTCCTCTGCGGAGATAGAATTCCGAGTTCCCGAGTTCGTAATAGCCATTGCCATCTAATGTAAGATTGGCGGCAGTGGCTTGAGGGGTAGTTCCTGAAATGCTGAGCAACATTGAGGAAGCGGCGATGAGCGTATTTGTGATCAGTTTCATAGGTTGCAGCGCGTTAGTAGAAGCGCTCTGTGGCCAGCTACGACGCGAACACGTAGGCCATATTCAAAAAAATTTTCACGGAGTCTTCCTAGCACCTGCGCATGATTCCTGCTTAGTCTTCAGCCAGAGATGACGAATCGTGAACAGGAACGACTGGCTGAGGGAAATGATGGAGCGAGGCAATGGCGGCGCTGGGGGCCATTTCTCAGCGAGCGCCAGTGGGGCACCGTGCGCGAGGATTATTCGGATCATGGCAATAGCTGGGCAAGTTTCCCCCATGATCATGCCCGCCGCCGCGCTTACCGCTGGGGGGAGGATGGCCTCCAAGGGTGGTCAGATCGGCAATGCCGCATGTGCTTCGCGCCAGCGCTCTGGAATGGGCAAGACACCATCCTGAAGGAACGCCTCTTCGGCCTCGGTGGAAATGAGGGGAATCACGGAGAAGATGTAAAAGAATGCTACTACTATTTAGATTCTACGCCGAGCCATTCTTATACTAAAGCTCTCTATAAGTATCCACATAGTACGTTTCCATACACCGCAATTCGTGAAAAGAACCAACAACTCGGGCGTACAGGTCCTGAGCTAGAACTTGCAGATATGGGTATGTTTGACGATGGGCGCTACTTCGATGTGGTGCAAGAAGTGGCCAAACGCACGCCTGAAGATATACTTTGGCGGATCACTGTTACAAATCGTGGCCCAGTAGCGGCACCCATCCACATCCTTCCAACGCTTTGGTTTCGTAATATATGGAGCTGGGAAAATAATCGTGAAACTCCTATCAATAAGCCTCAAATAGCACTGGATGGGACGAGCTTAAGGGCAAGACATGAATCGTTGGGAGACTATCAATTCATGGTGGACGCACCGGGTTCTCGCAAGAAGGTTCCATGGTTGTTTACGGAGAATGAAACGAATTTTAAAACGATCGCTGGCACCGAGAATGCCAGCCCCTACGTGAAAGATGCCTTTCACCGCTATTTGATCCAGAGCGAAAAAGCTGCGATTTCTCCGAAGCACGAAGGAACCAAAGCAGCAGCCCATTTTCAATTCATAGTTCCAGCAGGCAAATCTGTAACGATCCGCTGCCGCCTCCACTCCACCAGTGAATCAAATGGGCTGAGTGAGTTTGCCCAATTTGATGAGACATTTGCGCAGCGTATTTCTGAGTGTGATGAATTTTACGAAGAAGTTATTCCCAAAGATATATCAAAAGAAGAGCGCCTCATTTGCCGCCAAGGCTACGCAGGAATATTATGGACCAAGCAATTCTTTTACTACGTCGTCGATGATTGGTTGAAGGGTGAAAAAAACGAACCTTCGCTTGATTCAAGGCTGCGTGGCAGAAATGCCGATTGGTCTCACTTTTATGCGCGAGATATATTCTCCATGCCAGACAAGTGGGAATACCCATGGTTTGCCGCGTGGGATACAGCATTTCATATGATTCCATTTTCTGCGGTGGACCCCAGCTTCGCCAAGAGCCAGCTACTATTGCTACTCCGCGAGTGGTATATGCACCCAAATGGCCAACTGCCTGCGTATGAATGGAATTTCTCAGATGTGAATCCACCCGTCCATGCGTGGGCGGTGTGGCGAGTTTATAAAATCTCTGATAAAAAAGGCGAACGCGATTTATTGTTTCTTGAGCGTGCGTTCCAGAAACTGTTGCTCAATTTCACTTGGTGGGTGAACCGAAAAGACATTGAAGGGCGGCATGTTTTTGGCGGTGGTTTCCTCGGCCTAGATAATATCGGAGTATTTGACCGCTCCCACGCGCTGCCCGGTGGTGGGCGGCTCAATCAGGCAGATGGCACCGCGTGGATGGCATCATTTTGTCTTACAATGCTCGCGATGGCGCTGGAGCTTGCTCTAGTAAAACCCGCCTATGAAGATATAGCTTCAAAGTTCTTTGAGCATTTTGTGAATATTTGTGATGCGATCAATTCCCTCGGCGGCACCGGCCTGTGGGATAGTGAAGATGGCTTCTACTATGATCAACTGATCATTAACACCAAAGAGCCGATTCCCCTGCGCATCCGCTCACTTGTGGGATTGTTACCAATGTGTTCTGTGACAGTGCTGAAACAGAAAACTATCGATGCCCTTCCTGCATTCCGGAAGCGGATGGATTGGTTCCTCACGAATCGTCCAGATCTTCTCAAGTATATCACAGTCAGACGTATGGAAGGTTATAAGAATCCTGGCCGCTGTCTGCTTGCCATTCCCTCTGAGGCCCGCTTACGTAAGAGCCTGAGTTATATGCTAGATCCTAAAGAGTTTCTTTCAAACTTTGGCATTCGTTCGCTGAGCAAAGCCCATGGAGAGAAGCCGTTCGTCTTTGAGCATGGCGGCCAACGCCATGAGGTTCCTTATACCCCGGGTGAGGCGACTACAGACATGTTTGGCGGAAACTCAAATTGGCGTGGGCCGATTTGGTTTCCTATCAATTTCCTGATCATCGAGGCCCTGGAGCGCTACTATTATTTCTATGGTGAAACTTTCCGGATCGAGTATCCCACAGGCTCTGGTAAACAGGCTACATTGTTAGAAGTGGCTATCGATCTGTGCGATCGTCTAATCTCGCTTTTCCTACCGGATGAGAAAGGTTATCGTCCATGTTTCGGTGATGCTTACCGCTATGCAGATGTGAAACATTGGCAGGATCTGCTACTGTTTCACGAGTATTTCCATGCTGAAACCGGTGAAGGACTCGGCGCATCCCACCAAACAGGGTGGACGGCCCTCGTCGTGCGCTTAGTAAGAGAGCGGCGGGAAAAGCTCATGCGAACAAGCCTAGAAAATGGCTGAAAAATTCATTTAGTTGGCGCAAATACCAAGCAGATTGGATTCGGAGCAGCGACGGTCTGTAAAGGTGCACTCAGCAATCCAGTGACTGTGTCAATACCTAGAACGCTGATGGTATTAGAGTCTTGATGAGCGCATAGCAGCCACTTGCCGCTAGGATCGATTTTGAAATGGCGCGGTGTTTTCCCGCCACATGGGGCATGCTGGAGAAATGTCAGTGCGCCAGACGCTGCATCCCGCTGAAAGACCGCAATGGAGTCATGTCCGCGGTTCGAGGCATAGACGAATTTCCCGTTGGGATGCACCTCAATTTCCGCCGTCGAGCTTTTCCCGGTGAAATCCTTAGGTAGTGTGGGCACGGCGTTGAGCGCGGTGAGTTTTCCATTTCCATAACTTGCGGCAAGGATGGTGCTATCAAGTTCGTTGATGATGTATGCGTGTTTCTCATCAGGGGTAAATGCCATATGCCGTGGTCCCGCACCAGGGGCGGTGGCGAGAGATGGGAGCGCGGTGCCAAGCTTGGAGGTAGCTGCATCGAATGGGTAAATCAGAATTTGATCTAGGCCCAGGTCAGGCACGAAAAGATGTTGGTTTGCCCGATCAAAATAAACTCCATGGGCGTGCGGGCCTTCTTGGCGCGACTT
>JAYULG010000032.1:0-1501 GCA_043763755.1 Akkermansiaceae bacterium
TGGAGCTACAAAAAGATTTCGGGATTTCCCATCTATTCATCGCCCATGATCTCTCGGTGGTGAAGCATGTGAGTGACCGCGTGGCGGTGATGTATCTTGGAAAAATCGTTGAGCTTGCACCCTCGGAGGTGATCTATCGGGATCCGCGCCACGCTTATACCAAGGCTTTGCTCTCGGCGATCCCATCGACAGATCCCAGCCAGCGGCCTGAACGAATTTTGCTCGAGGGAGATGTGCCGTCACCGCTCGATCCGCCACCGGGCAGTGCCTTTGGTCACCGCATGGGGCATCCACTTTATCAGACGACTGTGGGTCTAGATCTCTCGCTGAAATGCATCGGTGAGGACCATTGGGTGGCAGCAGATCCTTGCTGCATCTCTGCTGAAGATTGGCAAAAGCTTCAGCCTGAAACGGCTTCGTTGATATAGAGGCGAACGCTTATTTTTAATGTCTAAAATGGCGGTGACCTGTGAAAACCATAGCCATTCCCGCTGCGTCTGCGGCTTCGATCACCTCTGCATCGCGCACTGAGCCACCCGGCTGAATGCATGCGGTGGCACCCGCATCTATCGCGGATTGTAGGCCATCCGCAAATGGGAACATCGCATCAGATGCTA
Organism: Akkermansiaceae bacterium; assembly: GCA_043763755.1. Lineage (GTDB taxonomy): Bacteria > Verrucomicrobiota > Verrucomicrobiia > Verrucomicrobiales > Akkermansiaceae > Luteolibacter. The sequence continues at coordinate 618 of JAYULG010000032.1, forward strand.
CGATGCTGCCCGCGAGATCCAGCCCGGCTTCTTTGGCTTTCCAAATGGCAATGCGTGAGGAATCCACGCGGCTCATTTGGCCAGCACCGATACCCAGCGTGCGATCCGCGCTGGAGTAAACAATTGCATTCGATTTCACGTGTTTTACAATTCTCCAACCGAAGCGCATGGCGCGCATTTCTTGCTCAGTGGGTGGGCGCTTGGTGACCACTTTTGATTCAAGATGATCGAGGCCCAGTGCGGTATGATCTCGGTCCATCACCATGATGCCACCGGGGCATGAGCGGATGACGGGCGATCTTTTTTCCAAGAGATAGGCATCGTTCATTTTCATCAGGCGCAAGCTTTTCTTCTTTTGCAGAAGGGCGCGTGCATCGGATTCAAACTCAGGGGCAATGATCACATCCGTGAAAATTTCAGAAATCATGCGGGCCAGCTCAAGGGTGAGTGGGCGATTGCAAACAATCACTCCGCCGAAGGGTGCTTGCCGATCTGTCTCAAAGGCTTTTTGCCATGCGACTCGTAAGTCCTCATCATCTTGTCCCACGCCGCAGGGATTGGTGTGTTTGAGAATCGCTACAGTGGGGCGCACAAAGTCCAGTATCAAGTCCGCAGCCGCTTCTATATCGAGAATGTTTGTATAACTTAATTCCTTGCCTTGGACTTGGGTGAAATACTTTTTAAAGTCGCCGTAGAGTGAACATTTCTGATGTGGATTATCCCCATATCTAAGTTCTTGTTCGAGCGGCAGGCTGAGGGTGAAATTACAGCCTGTGCCAGTGCGACATTGGCCGAGGAAATCTGTGATCGCCGCATCGTATTGCGAGGTGCGGAGGAAAACCTTCACCGCGAGTTGTTCGCGGAAGCCCTTGGTGGTATTTCCG
>JAYULG010000033.1:0-1492 GCA_043763755.1 Akkermansiaceae bacterium
TCTAGAGGCAAAATTCAATTAGCAAGCAGTCTAGCTATAGCTCTCGCCTCACTAGCTGAAATTTCCTTTTAATTCAAGGCGCTGATCGTAATTCTCAAAAGGGCTTGTAGTCATATGGAAAGTGAAATGGCGCAACAGAAACTCTGTCACGCCATTTCGAGAAATTGTTAATATTTGAAATAACTAGCGTTTATCATGGAGCTAGGGTTGCTTTGACACGAGTGAAGAACTTAATGGGTTTTGGCGAGCTCGGTGCCACAGTAATTTCTATAATATCATTCAATGGTGCTGCCTGATCGGTGATGATGGCGGAGGTGATTACTGCGCTCACAGATTGTGCATTGGTCTGGCCGGATGCGAACCAGTTAACCAAATCCGTGGTCCACTCGTAGATCGTGCTCACATTAGTGGCAGGTGTATTGTTCTTCCTATGGCGGAAGGTCAATTGATTGCCAACGGATGCAGCTTGCACGAGACCTTGAGTAAACTGCGAGGGGTTTCCACCGAGGAAATTCTCTACTCCATTGGTAAGGCCATCACGATCCGCGTCGTCATTAAAGCCACTTAGCGCGCCCACTGCCGGGAATCCTGCGATCCACGTTGCGTAGGTGTTCACAGGAGCGCCGCCGCCTGAGAGGGCCGCCCATTCTCGGGAAACAACAACATTGTCCCACGTTGATGTGCCAGTGGACGACAGCCGGATTCCGCTGATAAACGATCCTAGCTGTCCAGCAGGAATCGGAGTGGTGAGTGAAGGAGTCGCTTCCGCCGCTGCTAGATTTGGATCGATCCAGAGGCTCAGTGTGTCGGTGCTATAATCCACCTTTAAGACAACGACATATTCTTGGCCGTCTGTAGCTTGGATGGGGGTGTAGCTAGGTGGGACTGTAACAGCGCCAATGGTGACACCGCTAATTCCAAAAACGTATTCAGAATTCGTATTCTGCAAGATCCCGGCTGAGAAGTTCACGAACCCGTCTGATGACGCACCGAGCAGTGAAATGAGTGAAGATTCATCTCGTGTTAAATCTGCCCGTAAATAGACGACTTGCGCAGTGCTATTTTTGGCGATGCGTCCCGCACCTTCGTTACCAAAAAAGGAATCGATACCGTGGAAGGCCCGGATTGCAGCGTTGCCATTTGTTATGAGCTTACCGGCCACGATTTCGGCACCCGTGCCAAGACGATCTTCCCATGCGGCTACCCGCGTGGTATGCCCGATGAATGGACCATTGCTGGTGAGGATATCATAATCAAAACCTATGCCACCTTTGAGGTTTGCCACTACATCATTTGGGTAGGCATTGAAGTTATCACGTCCGATCGTCGCTAAATCACCAGGCGGCGATACGGATGCAAGGAGTGTAGGATTGGTATTACGCGTGACTTCAAGCCCATCGGGCATGCCATCATCGTCAGAATCTTGATCAAACGGATTTGTGCCAGTGTTTCCAGGAATTACAAAAACCAAGGTATTATTCTCAACACCATC
>JAYULG010000034.1:0-5188 GCA_043763755.1 Akkermansiaceae bacterium
GGGCAAGTCGGAAATAGTGCCCTCCTCCCGGTGGACTTAATCTCAGATTTGAACAATGACGGCCAAATCACTGCCGCCGATAATGCGCTTAAAGATGCAGCATTGCAGTCCGGTGCAAGTGCATCGGAGAAAGAAAAAGGAACCGAGTATATTTTCAAAAACGACAAGATGTCGAATGGCATCTGGGACGTGGATGATGAAGGCTTGACTTCATATTCATACGGCTCCGGCTATAGCACACTGCCAAAACCGCCAGCTTCCCACAAAGATGATGATGACGCTTAACCTCTCAAAATTCAGGTGGGACTTGCCACGGGTAAAGTATGGTTTGAGCACCCCACGGCAGGGAAGTTAGAGTTTTACAAAACCAGAGAATGTAAAGCATCTGACAAGCTTAGCCTTTCCGCCTCGGCTCCATTTGACTTGAGCACAGGCACTTTGCCTGAGAGGGTTTACATGAGACTTCGCGATGATTGGCAAGGTGGCGATGCGGAAGGTGATTTGAGGATGTTTATTGGTAAAGATACATCTGAAATCTGGGCCGAACTAAAGCTGCCACTGACTGCCGTAGAAGGGTTTGGGGATAAGCACTTTTTCAATGCTTCTCGTGACTACATCATGGAGAACAATACTCGCCTATGCATTCGTGATCTTGGTTATCCTTTTGGAGCTGCCTCTCCAACTACTATCTGGCGTCTCTGCGTTATGCGGGAAGAAGCTACTAAACTTGTTCCATATGATGCCTATAGCACTACTAAAAAGGGTATAGCGGCTGCGGCCTCAGCACTTCCCTCGACGCCCGCGGTGGTGATCAATGGCAATCAGTGTTTTTGGACGGCGGGTTGGGATGAAAACAGTGCAGTGGATCTTTTTCATATGTCTACAAACATCGCAGATAAATGCCATGGAAGAGCGATTAGAGGTGGGGTAACAGCAGCAATCTCTTCTGATAATTTCGACATAACTATTCGCCCCGCGAAGGGAAGTCCTCTTGCCGGGCCTGATCCGATACCAGTTGGACTAATTGCTGGACCCGATGGGATCGCTGGAACTAATGACGATATTGCTAATTCCCAAGCAGGCGACCCAGGTGGGAAATTCGTTGGGTTTAACTCGGGAACATGGAACTTCGCGGCAGGCAGAGCCATAGGCAGTGATGCTCTTGGTGGCCTTTCAACTAACTATGCCAGTTCAGATCGAGCTGACAAAGCCCATCAAATGATAGGTTTCTGGAAAGCTCTCGAAGTTGGTAAAGGCTGCGTCTTCACGGCAACACAAATAAAGGGTGTGGGAGGTGCACCTGGATTTGCGGGAACTGCTAGCGGATCAGAGGTTCCTGTGTTGGCGCCATCAGTAGACTCAGGCGCAATCAAACTTTTCATTTTGGATAGCGGAGCGGGTTCACTGGCACTCATGCATACTACACCGACAGGAACGCTGCAAGGTGCTTACATTGGAAGAAAAAGTAATTTCGGTATTCCCTACTATGTAAACACGTATCTCGCGCTTGATTCAACCCCTGCACGCCCATGAGACTAGGAGTTTTCAGAGTATATTTCATTTGTGGAGCATTGCTTCTCATTGGTTGCGATAAAAACGATGAGAGATCATCGAAACCTGATGCCTCTAGATCTAATTCTTCTATATCTGAAACTGCGCAATCAATTCATTCACCTTCAAATTTGAGATCACCTAAGAGGATTCGGGATGCGACCACTTCAATCACGGTTGAATCCTTACCGTCGATACGGCTAAAATTTATTAAGGAAATAGAGGGCTTAATTGGGAGACATGTCGCAGACTTGACTTCAGAGGAATGGGGGGCAATCAAACAGCATTATTGGACTCCAACGCTCAATCAAGTTATCCCGCAGACGAAAGGGGGAGTATCTCAATTGGCTATCGGTGATATGCTAGCAACTGAGTCAGGGAAAGAGCCGCTGATTGTTCAAGTCGCGACCGGGAAATTTACAAATATTTCAGCTCCCGCTGAGCAAGAGTTTCTCGTAGCTACACATCTTCTTGCAATGGCCACTGCGGGTCAAGGAGGTGCTTCGCTCCCAGAAGCGATTGCAAACCGTGTCGATGATCCGCAAGTTACGCGTGGCGATCTATTTATGTTTGAAGTTTTCAGCGATGCTTTCGTTGAGGTCTCGAACAGGAAACAACTATCGCAAGCCTCCAGAGGAAAATGGCAACAATTGGCTGCTTGTCCGAATCGCCTGTATCGTTTGTTAGCCTTAAGGACTTTTTCGCATGTCCAGTCTGAGCCAAAAGACTGGTTGGCATTTTACCGAAACTATATAAATGAGACAGATCCAGAAATTTTTAAGGAAGCTACGTCGCTGGTATCTCAGACTAGTTTTTTGGAAGCAAGGGATGTGCTTTTAGAGTTCCGTAATAGATGTAATAAATCCATAGAACCCACTTTTATCGATGATCTAGATCTTTCAATCGAATGGTTGAAACGGCAGCCCTCGCTGGATACGCTTACAAAATGACAAAGTTAAGGTCATTTCTGTGTGGCTTAATTTTGTCACTAGCGACCGTGTTTTGGGTGTTGGTTTCATGGGGCATCTACGAATTGGTAACAGATGGACTAGATGCTAACATGATGGGATTCGAGCAAGAGCCTATTGAGGGTTACGCTTATTGGAGGTGGTATTTTATTCGGGAAAGTCTTCCGGGTAATTTGGTGGTTGGAGGTATTTTGTTCGCATTTGGAATTTTTCTGGGATGGCGCTGGCTTGCCTTTCTACGTAGCCTAAAGCGACACCGTAGCAAAACGCGAAGTTTCATCTGCTAAATTGCCAACTCTAACACTAACCCCGAAGATCGTCGCTCCGCACCGCCAAGCATCCCACTGGCGGCTGATCACGTGAGCTGCTAAGTTCTGCGGGAACATGTGACGTGCGCGGGTAATGCTGCATCTCGGACCGGGTGACTGTCAGCTAAATGGGTCCCTCCCTGCACGGATGTTGCCTTGGGGAATACCCTCTGTAATATTTCAGTAAGCGCCCGAAGGTCCGCCGTTTGAATGAGTTCGGGTCTCGGGGCGAAGGTGGGTAGGGGCGCTGGTTTTAGGCGGCTTGCAAAGGCGCAGATTTGATCGCTGGGTGCGCGGCGGGATTGGCTTGGTCGAATTCGGGAATGATCTCTTCGGTCTTAATTTGAAGGTCTGCGGGAAGGCGGGCGTTGCGGATTTTGCGCGAAGGTTTGGCACTTTTATCATTGTTGAAATTTGGGCTGCCGATGCTTGGCGTTTGAGTCATTCGAGCTGCTAGGTGGGGATCGATATATGATCCTTTATCTAGCGGTTATGCTCTTCTAAATCTTCGAGGGTCACGATGCGGCGAAATATACATGGTATATCTCCGAGTGGAGAGTAATTATGATGATTGACATAACTTTATATAGAATTTAATCCGGCAATTCATACCATGCGCGCTGCATGCCATCTTTGAGATCAATGCCACTCAATAATATTTCAAAAACCTCGGTTTTGAGAGCGATCCCTGCGGCGGTTGAGAAAGACGTCATGGGAGAAGATTGTAACTGAGGAGTTTTGCGAGAGGTGGGCGCTGTGCTGCGGAAACAGCCTCTTGGGTTTTAAGTCAATCTGTGCTTTTCGCAAAATCGGGCTTGAGTCCGCAACGATTCAAGCCGGAAGCTCCCGCATATGAACTTTGATTTCGATAAGCCCGTGACTCGCCGTGGCAGTGGCTGCATAAAATTTGATCGTAAGCCCGCGCTCGATCCTTTTTGGGTGGCGGATATGGACTTTGCCTCGGCACCACCCATCATGGAGGCACTCCACGCGCGGGTGAATCACGCGGTTTTCGGCTACGCGCAGCCACATTCCGGGCTCAATGAAGCAGTGATCACTTACTTGTTAGAGCGGCGCGAGGTGCATGTTCCACTCGAGCATATCGTGCACCTCGGCGGCTTGGTTCCGGCGCTTTCTTTGGCGATCCGCGCGTTTTGCAAACCCGGCGAGTCTGTGCTCACCTGCCTTCCAGTGTATCCTCCGTTCATCGCTAGCCATCACGATGCCCACGCCAGCCTGATCACGGTGGATCACTCACTTGTGGATGATCATTGGACGTTTGATTGGCTTGCGCTCGAAGCCGCTGTGACGGCAGACACGAAAGTTTTCCTACTCTGCAACCCGCAAAATCCGCTAGGCCACGTTTTCACTGGTGCAGAGATCATCAAGCTTGCCACATTTTGCGAGAGGCATGACCTCGTGCTTGTTTCAGATGAAATCCATTGCGATCTTATCTTCAACGAGGTCGATACTCCTCATTTTTCCGCGCTCAATCTACCAAGAAATTTAGCCCAGCGCTGCATCACCCTTCTTTCTCCCAGCAAAACTTGGAATATCGCTGGCCTCGGCTACGCCTTCGCCGTTATTCCAGACGATGCGCTTCGCCTCCGCTTCACCGCCGCGCGAGGCCATACTTTATCAGAGATCAATGCACTGGCGTATTACGCGGCCGAGGCTGCTTACCGCTACGGCGAGCCATGGCGGAAAGAATTGATCGCTTACCTCACCATCAACCGCGATGAATTGGTCCATTTCATCACCGTCCACTGCCCCGGGCTAGTCATCCGCCCGGGTGAAGCGACGTATCTCGCGTGGATCGATGGGCGGGCCATGGGGATTCAAAACCCAGCCCTACATTTCGAGAAACATGCCGGACTTTTTCTTTCAGATGGCGCGCAGTTTGGCTGGCCCGGCTGGTTTCGCTTTAATTTCGGCTGTCCCAAGGCGCGGATGTTAGAGGGTCTAGAAAAACTCGCTGCTGCATTTTCCATTCAAAGCGCGAGTCGTGTGTGATTTCCGATTCTCCCCTTGAATCAGGCAGAATAAAGGGAACACTTCCGCAGTCCATGCCAGCACCCACATCCGCGCTTCCAGTTACTCCGGATTCCACCGGCCACTTCGGCCAATTCGGTGGGATGTTCGTTCCAGAGACTTTGATGTCACCCTTGCAAGAACTTGCCACGGCCTATGCGGCAGCGAAGGCGGATCCGGCATTCCAAGCCGAGCTGGACGACTTACTTCACAACTACTGCGGCCGCCCCACTCCACTCTACTTTGCAGAGCGCTGGACGGACCTGCTAGGCGGGGCGAAAATTTACCTCAAACGCGAGGATCTTCTCCACACAGGAGCTCACAAAATTA
>JAYULG010000035.1:0-5185 GCA_043763755.1 Akkermansiaceae bacterium
TAGCCTGTGATCGTTGCGCCGAGGTGGAGAAGTGCCGAGTGATCAGTGCTCAGTGGCAAGTTGGGAAGATGGGGGAGTGTGGCGAAGAAGGTGAGGACCATAGGGATGGGAGCAAAGAGCGAGAATGCTAGTATTTCCCGGGAAAGCCATGAGGTGCGGAGGCCGAGGAAGAAGCGCCAAGCTTTGAGCGGCTGGCCGAGATGGCAGACGGAGGCAGCCATGCCGAGGAAGAAAAGAAGAGTGGCGGCGAGAGTGAGTGAGAGGCCACCACGAGCTGAAAAAAGAAGACCGATGCCTGCCTGAGTGAGCGCGAGCATGAGGACAAGCGGCCAATGGGCGTGCTGAGGAATGAGGGCGGCACGATCTGCGGCGTATGCGGAATCTGAAACGTCTCGGCCGATGTAGCGGGTAGTGGGACGGGTAATTTTGGAATCCGGGAGCGCGGACGATGTGTGATGGGGAGATGAAAACAAAGCGGGTGCGGCGGATTTGTTCGACACACTTACGATGCGAATGGCTTCGGTAGGGCAGGCTTGGACGCAGGCGGGAGCTTCTCCTGCGGCAAGGCGCTGGTGGCACATATCGCACTTTCTCACGATGCCGCGTTTTTTCGAATACTTCGGGACATCGTAGGGGCATTTGAGGATGCAGTAGGAGCAGCCAATGCATTGATCGTCCAGATGGCGGACGATTCCCGTGCTAGGATCTTTTTCATATGCGCCAACCGGGCAGCCATTCATGCAACCGGGATCCTCGCAGTGGTGGCAGGCGGTGGTGATGGTCTGCTGGTAAGTGGGTGCCATGTGGCCGCCCAACATCACGCCGACATCGCGCCAGACTTCGTGGTCATCAAGGCCATTGAGCGAGTGGCAGGCAGAGACGCAGGCTTTGCAGCCAGTGCAGCGGTCTAAGGAAACCTCGAAGGCGTATTGCTCGCCGGAGCTAGGCTTGGTGAGCGGAATGAGCGTGCGGTAGTGGTCTGCGAGATCTGGGGTGAGCTGGTGGTGGATTTTCGAAAAATTTGCGGCGGGGGTTTGGAGGGTTTTTTGTTCTGCTAGGAGTTGATCGATGAGGTTGGCGGCCTCTGGGTGAAGGGGTGCTTGCTGCGGGAGGGCAGCTAGGCGGGCAAGGACGGCGGGCATCGGGGTGCGAGTGGCTGCGGGGTGAGGTCCGAGCGAAAATTATGCGGCGAGAGCATGCTCGAGCTGGGTGAGCCAACGGCTGAAGGGTTCATCGTAATCCACATCGCACTCGATGATGGGAGTGAGACGGGTGGCACCGAGAGAGGCGAGGCGGTGGTCAAAATCACGGCCACATTTGCAGAATTCAGCGTAATTTGAATCACCAAGGGCGAGCACGCTGAAGTGGAGGGCATCTAAGCTAGGGGCATCTGGTGCGTGAAGTGCGGAGTGGAGAAGTGCGGCATTATCGGGTGGCTCGCCATCGCCATAGGTGGAGGTGATGATGAGCAAGTGGCCGAGGCTGGTGAGGGCGGCGGGAGTCATTTCCGCCATGTCCTTGAGCGTGGGGATGTGGCCGCTTGCAGTGAGGGTTTTGGCGAGTTTTTTCCCGAGGGATTCTGAAGTGCCAGTCTGCGAGCCCCATGCGATGGTAAGTGGGATTCCCCTTTTGATGGGTGCGGCTAAAAGGCTGGGCGGAGCGGATGATGGGGTGGTGGGAAAGGCGGAGGAGAGTGCATCAAGGTAGCCTTTGAGCCACATGCGCTGGGCGCTAGAGAAGGGTGCGGTAGGTGGGATGGTAAGCATTTTTTTGGGAAGTTAAACAGCCATAGCGATCAGATTTTCTGGGGCGTGGCGGGTGGTAAACTGGGCGAAGGATTCTTCAGCGCCGCTGCGGTGCGCGAGGTAGGCGACGAGGAGCTTTTCCATGAGTGGAGGGACCTCGGTAAAAGGGATGTTTTTCCAAACTTCCTTGGCAACCGCTTGGGTATCATCCACGCCGCCGCCGAGGACGATGTTGTAGCCTTCCACGGTCTCCCCAGTGGGGGTTTTTACTTTCACGCCCATCATGCCGATATCGCCGATGTAGTGCTGCGCGCATGAGTGATTGCAGCCAGTGAGGTGGATATTGATGGGAGAATCTAGGGTGAGTGATTGCTCGAGGTGCTTGCCGAGAGCGACGGCATTTCCCTTGGTATCAGCGGCGGCGTACTTGCAGCCACGGCTGCCGGTGCAGGCGATGATGCCACCGGTGATGGCGGCGGGGCGGTAGTCAAAACCAGTGGCGAGGATGGCGGCAGTGGCAGCCTCTAACATGTCATCTGGAATGCCGGGAATGATGAGGTTTTGCCAGACGGTGAGGCGGAGTTCGCCACGCCCGAAGTCGTCTGCGATGGCGGCGAGATCGCGCATGCGCTGGCAGCTCATACGGCCCACGGGAGTGAGCACGCCGATGTAGTTTTTTCCATCCGTCTGAGGGTGGATGCCGAGGTGGGCGTGCTTTTCTTTAGGCAATGAGGGTTCGCAATCTGCGAGGGGAAAATAGCGAAGAGGGAAGGCGAGTTTTTTAACGGTTTCCTCTAACAATTTCGAGATTCCCCAGTCATCGACGAGGTATTTCAAACGGGCTTTTTTGCGGTTCGTGCGGTCGCCATTTTCGATGAACACGCGCATCAATGCAGCGGCCACGGGGATGGTCTCTGCGGGCGTGAGGAGGACTCCGCAATCGCTGGCGAACTGCTTGTGCCCCGTGATGCCGCAGAGCTGCATGCGGAAGTAAATGCCGGGGCTGATGCCTTTTATATTTTCGGCGACGGTGACGGCGTAAAATCCGATGTCATTGGTATCAGTGCAGGTGGAAATTTTCCCACCGGAATCGTACGAAATATTGAACTTGCGGGGCAGGCCGTAAAGGTCACGATTTTTGAGGATGTAGTGATGGATGCTGCGGGCGTAGGGCATCACATCGAGCAGCTCTGTAGGATCGAAGCCAGTGGTGGCGGTGGCGGTGATATTGCGGACGTTATCGGCGCCAGAACCTTGCGAAGTGAGGCCGAGATCCGCGAGTTTCATGAGGATATCAGGGCAATCCTTGGGCATAATTTCACGGACTTGGAGATTGGCGCGGGTGGTGAGATCCGCGTGGCCAGGGCCCCAATCTGAGGCGATTTCTGCGAGGCCGCGAAATTGATGGGTGGTGAGGGAGCCGCCAGCGATGCGGCAGCGGAGCATGAAACTTTCTTGAGCGGGCGTGACGAAAAAGAGGCCGTGGAATTTATAGCGAAAAATATCGCCGTCCTCTGGGAATGCGTTTTTCTCAGCGTTTGCGAAGATGGTATCGTAGCAATCGAGCCCATGTTGCTCGTATTTCACGCGCTCCTCTTTGCAAAGGTCTTCGATGGGTGTGCCGAAAACAGTAGGAGCTACGGCAACAGATGTTTCATGGGTAAAACGCCCGGCGGGATCTTGGCCGAGGAAGGGCAGATCCCTTACTTGAAGGAGGCCGGAGACGAAGCCCGAGAGGTAGGATGTCTGATCTTCGGTGAATCCGGAGTTATTGAAATCGACCATGGCTACATCCCGAGAAGCAAAGGCCATGCCCTTTCATCAGGCGTGCTTGGCTAGTGACTTGAAACCAAACCATTCCAGTGATGAATCTGGTTCATGGAGATGCTGGGCTTTGCTTGCTTGCCGGCGAGACCACCGCGCTGCGATGGATTGCGGGTGTTTCGCTTTCAAGTGGCAGTGGCGCGGCGATGCGGCTGGGGCGGATGTGCGAGCGCTCGTTGAGGAAAGTGAGAAGATGATTGCGGCACTCCATGTAGCGGGGATCCGCTAGAACGGTGGCACGGTTGCGGGGACGCTCGAAGGGGATTTCTAAAATATCGCCCACTTCGGCTTCGGGGCCGTCTGTCATCATGACGACGCGATCTGAAAGGAAGATGGCTTCATCTACATCGTGAGTGACCATCAGGGTGGTGAGTTTATTGCGCCGCCAAAGTTCTAGGAGCACTTCTTGAAGCTCCATCTTGGTGAGTGAATCGAGCATGCCAAAGGGCTCATCTAGCAAGAGCATTTTCGGTTGGAGCGCAAAGGCGCGGGCAATGCCGACGCGCTGGCGCATGCCTTGAGAAAGCTCGCCGGGGAATTTATGCATCGCATTTCCAAGGCCTACGACGGAGAGATAGTATTCGGCGAGCTCGCGGCGTTCACGTTTTGAGGCAGTGAAATAGACTTGGTTCACGCCTAGCATCACGTTTTCAAATGCACTCATCCATGGCAGGAGGCAGGGCGATTGAAAAACGATGCCGCGGTCTGGGCCGGCTTGGTTTGTCTCGCGGCCGGCGAGGATCATCGAGCCATCTGTGGCATCAGTGAGGCCAGCGACCATCGAGAGGACGGTGGATTTTCCGCAACCGGAGTGGCCGATGAGGGTCACAAACTCACCGGGGGCAAGATTGAGATTGAAATCGCGAACGATGATGGCTGGCCCTTTGGGCGTGGGGTAGGCCTTGGAGAGTTTGTAAAGTTCGAGAATGGGAGCGCTCATGATGCTTCGATTTGAATTTCCTCACGCTCGAGCTGTGAGCGGCGGCGGGGTTGTTTTTTACCTGAGTAGCCGAAGTCCCGCTTGATGCCCAAGTCTTCTGGTAGGATGTCTGGAGCAGCCAGTTTCTTGGTGAGGGTGGGGACGCTCTCGCGCTTTGCCTTGAGTAAGGTCTCGACGAGTTCGATTTTCAGAGCCTTAAACTCGGGGACGCCGAGTAGGGCGCGGCGATCACGCGGGCGAGCGAGGCTTACGGGGATTTCCTCTCCGAGGGTGGCGCCATCCATGCCGGGAAGGAGGGGGATGACGCGGTCTGCGACGAGGATGGCCTCATCGGGATCATTGGTGATCCAAATGACTGTGGTGCGATTTTTTTGCCAAATATCGACGATTTCATCCTGCAAGGTGGCGCGCGTGAGGGCATCGAGAGCGGATAGCGGCTCGTCTAAAAGAAGGATGAGGGGATTGGCAGCGAGGGTGCGGGCGACGGAGACGCGCTGGCGCATGCCGCCGGACAGCTCGCGCGGGAGCTTGCCCGAGGCTGGAGTGAGTTTCACCATATTGATGTAATGCGCGGTGTGCTCAGCACGGTCTTTGGGAGATTTTTCCGGGAAGATTTGATCGACCGCTAGGCGCACATTCTCACTCACGGTGAGCCATGGGAGGAGCGAGTAGTTTT
>JAYULG010000036.1:0-1486 GCA_043763755.1 Akkermansiaceae bacterium
CTTGTTATAAAATCCACCAGGGCTGTATGATGCATAACCTCTATCTTCTGCAGATTGGTAAGCGGGATCAATGCCGTGAATACTTCCATTACCGAGAATGGTGCATTTTGAGTAGCCGTTCATCGCGGTTCCACTCCAGATGAATGCGCCAAGGGTTAAGGCGTGCGTGGAATTTTCTTGTTCTTCTTCATCCTCATTGAGAGGTGGGGTTATAACATGTATAAAACCAGCCGAACAAAGCACACTTCCATCGTCAGCAATCGATGCGAGGCGGACTCCGTAGATTTCTTGGGTAATTCCGAAACCCATTCCTTCATCGGGCGGTGGTTGTACTAGAGGAAGAGTCGTAACGGTGAGGATTTCTTCTCCTTTATATCCTTTCATCTGGAAGGGCTGGGGGTCGAATTGTAAATATTGCCAACTGCTCGCAGCGGCTAGGCCCGGCGTCCAAATGGCACCAACTGTCTGCGGTGAGAAAGAATAGTGAGGGGTGTTCGAGTTCTTAAAAAGCACTTGACCTTTGTCATTCATATCGATAGCTACATAGCCGTCCGGCGTGCCTTGTATATCGAGTTTTAGGTAGTTGGACTCAGGAGTTTTCTTCCAATTGAGTAGCTTTTCGAGTGGGACGGCGTCCTGGCCATCGATTTTTCCGTCTTGGTCGGTGTCAGGGCTGTTTGGGTTTGTTCCTGCGTCATTCTCGGCGGCACCTGAGAGGCCGTCGTTGTCGGAATCTTGGGAGCCACTTGGGTCCGCCCCCGGGCCTTGATCGGGGAGCGTGGGATTGGTGCCGTAGCGAACCTCAATACCGTCATTTATTCCATCTGCGTCGCTGTCGCGTTTTAGGGGGTCAGTCGAATATGCCCACTCTTCGGAACTGGTGAGACCATCATTGTCGGGATCTTCATCGTTGATGTTTACTCTAAAAAATAGCTTAGCAGGGATGCCGCCATTGAGCTGGGTGACTGGGATGGTTTTGAAAATTGTGCCGCCAGTGCCGGGGAGTGGATCACCGACGGCTAGCCAACTCGCGGCGATGAGATCTGCGGAGTAGCATACTTTATATACTTTTCCCATTTTAGTGGGCCACGTGACGGTGAATGCCTCGGGAGTAGCCTCGGTGGCGGGGTTGCCATTTGCCGCAGGTATGCCGGGAGTGGCTGGGAGGTGGAGGATGGTGGATCTGACGATGCCTGCGGGGGATGTGGCGTCGTTGGGATTGGTGCCAGCGATGGCTTCAATTTTATTCATCCAGCCGTCGCCGTCAAGGGTCGGCGGAGAGATTATAGCTAGCGGGGTAGAGGGCACCGGAGTTATAGGCTTTTTCCCAGAGATCGGATAATCTATTAAAGTTCCTATCTAAAATGGCATGGGAGACTTGAGATCCCAGAATCCAGAGACAAGAAGCAAGTGAGAAGAGGCCTGAGCGTCTCATTGTGCGGTCCCCTTCTCGGTGGGTGCGGAAACTTCGCCGTCCCAGTAATTG
>JAYULG010000037.1:0-20013 GCA_043763755.1 Akkermansiaceae bacterium
ATTCATCAAAGGCGAGCTTCTCGAAATCATCGAATTCAATGACGACTCACGAGACACGCTCTCGTGGCGTTTTCCAGACGAAGATAAGGCCATCAAAAATGGTGCGCAGCTCATCGTCCGCGAGAGCCAAGCCGCGCAGTTCGTTTACCTCGGGCAATATGGAGAGTGCTTCAGCCCGGGGAAGCATTCTCTGGTCACAGAAAACATTCCGATCCTTACGAAGCTGAAGGGCTGGAAATATGGCTTCCAGTCTCCTTTCAAGGCAGATGTTTACTACGTCACCACTCGGCTTTTTACCGGTAATAAATGGGGCACTGCCAACCCCATCATGATGCGCGATGCGGACTTCGGCATCGTCCGTTTGCGGTCTTTTGGCTCGTTCGATTTCAAAATCGTCGATCCACCGCTTTTCCTCAAAGAAGTGGCTGGCACAGATCACCACTTCCGCTTGGACGAATTTTCCGATACGATGCGCTCCCGCATCGTCAGTGTCTTTAGCGATGCACTCGCGTCCTGCGGCGTGCCTGCCCTCGACGTTGCGACGCGCTACACCGAGCTGGGCGAGGCATTGTTGCCCCTCATCAATCCTCAAGTCACCTCGAAGTATGGCATCGAGATCACTAGCTTCCTTGTAGAAAATGTCTCTGTGCCACCGGAAGTGGAGGCTGCCATCGATAAGCGCTCCAGCATGGGTGCCATCGGAAATCTCAACGATTACGTGAAATTCCAAATGGCCGAATCCATGACAAAAGGCGGCGCTGATGGCGGTGGCTCACCTGCCGCTGCGGCTGGCCAAATGGCCATGGGCTTTGGGATGGCGCAGGAAATGATGAAGTCCATGCAAGCCCAGCCCCCGCCGCTTCCCGGTGGTGCGGCTGCAGAAGCCGCTAGCATCCCAGAACTGCTCAGCCCTGCGCAAGCCGCAGAAATTCTGGGAGTTTCCGAGGCGAATGTGATCTCGTCCATCGATACGGGCGACCTCAAGGGTAAAAAAATCGGCACTGCCTACCGCATCACCCGAGCGGCGCTGGATGCCTTCCTCGCAGATTAAAGAATCTTCCGCCATGGCCGAAGTCAGCGCACTGCGTAAACATCCCTGTCCTGAGTGCGGCGGGGATGCAGAGTGGAGCGCAGCCAAAAAAGCGCTCGCCTGCCCTTACTGCGGCACCATCGTTCCATGGTCTGGTGGCGAAGATAAACTCGGTGCAGCTATCCTTGAACTCGATCTCGAATCCACTCTCGCCGCTTTCAAAACTGAGAAGCGCGGCCTGCTCATCGAGACAAAATCCGTAAAATGCGAGAGCTGCCAGGCCATCAGCATTTTTGATTCCACGCGCACCGCGCAACGCTGCGATTTTTGTGGCTCGCCCTCGATCATGCCGGCGGACGGCATGCCCGATGCTATCACTCCGAAAAGTCTATTACCCGCGAGCATCCCGACTACCGAAGTCCGCGATCTTCTCAAAAAATGGTATGGAAGCCGCTGGTTTGCGCCAAACAAGCTCAAGTCTGCGGCTCTCACAGATACTCTCCGCGGCATTTATCTGCCTTATTGGACCTTCGATGCGCACATCGATGCGCATTGGACTGCGGAGGCTGGTTTTCACTATTACGAGACTGAAACCTACCGGGACTCGCAGGGTAGGACCGCCAGCCGCCAAGTTCAGAAAACACGTTGGCAGGACGCTAGCGGCGAGATCGAGCACTTCTTCGATGATGATCTCGTCCCCGGCACCGTGGGTGTGCATTTGAATTTGCTCCGCCAAGTCGAGCCTTTTCCCACCCTCAAAGACCTGAAGCCCTACGAACCCGCCTTCGTCCGCGGCTGGACCGTGGAGCGATATCAAGTGGATCTCAGGCAAGCATCAGAAACTAGCAAACAGCAGATGGACACCACCATCCGGCAATTATGCTCGCGGGATGTCCCGGGTGATACCCAGCGCAATCTCCAAGTTTCGTCTGATTTCCAAGACCGCACCTTCAAGCACATTCTCGTTCCTGTATGGCTCACGAGTTATACCTATGGAGCGAAATCCTTCCAAGTCATCGTCAATGGCTACACCGGAAAAATGGCCGGTGAGCATCCGCTGAGCTGGGTGAAAATCACCCTCGCCATCCTCGCAGCATTGCTGATTTTGTTTGTGATCATTGCCCTCTCTCAGAACTGATATTGCACGCGCTTCTCCCTTGCCCATCGCTCGCCAGCCCCGTAGTCTTCCCGCCCTGCCGATGATCTCCAAATCAGTATTCCTTTACGATACCACCCTGCGCGATGGCACCCAGGGCGAAGGTTTCCAACTCTCAGGTCTCGATAAGCTAAGAATTGCCGAGCGGCTTGATGCCTTTGGTGTCGATTACATTGAGGGCGGCTGGCCAGGCTCGAATCCCAAAGACATCGAGTTCTTCCGCGAGGCGAAAAAGCTCAAACTCCAGCACGCAAAGCTCGCCGCATTCGGCTCCACCCGCCGTGCAGATACCCTCGTGCAGGAAGATCCCCAAGTGCAGCTTTTGCTAGCAGCAGAGACTCCCGTGGTCACTATTTTTGGAAAAAGCTGGGAGCTGCAAGTCACTGAAGTTTTAAGGACGACCATTGAGGAAAATCAAGCGATGATCCGCGATACGGTTTCCCACCTCGTCGCACATGGGCGCGAAGTGATCTATGACGCAGAGCATTTTTTCGATGGTTACAAAGATTCACCCGCTCATGCCCTAGCCACTCTTCAGGCCGCTGCGGAGGGTGGTGCCGCGTGCCTCGTCCTTTGTGATACCAATGGCGGCACGCTTCCGAATGAGATCGCAGAAATTTGCAGAGCTGTGAAAGCCCATCTGCCCGATACACCGCTGGGAATCCACACCCACAATGATTGCGAACTTGCGGTGGCGAACGCCATCGCCGCAATTGATGCCGGGGCCACCCAAGTCCAAGGCACCATCAATGGCTACGGCGAGCGCACAGGAAATTGCAACCTCACCTCCGTCATCCCGATCCTTCAGCTCAAAAAGGCCACACCCGTAGTGCCGCACTTAGAAAAACTCCGCGAGCTTTCGTATTTCGTGGATGATGTTTCGAACAATCCGCACTTCGCCCGTGCCGCCTTCATCGGCCGCACCGCGTTTGCCCACAAGGGCGGTATGCACGTAAACGCGGTGCAGAAACTCGCCCGCAGCTACGAGCACATCATCCCCGGAAGCGTGGGAAATGAGCAAAACATCCTTGTCTCCGAGCTGAGCGGGCAATCCAACATCCTCGTCAAAGCCGCCGAGCTTGGCATCTCTATCGAGAAAGGTTCCCCCGTCGCCAGCGCCATCCTTCACCGCGTGAAAGAACTCGAAAATGAGGGCTATTCCTACGAAGCGGCCGGTGGCTCACTCGAAATTCTCATCCGCCGCGAGCTAGGGATCTACACCAAAAACTTCGAGATCAAAGAATACCACACCAGTTTCCGCCAATACCGGGATGGCCACCCACCCGTGTGCGAGGCTACTGTAAAAATTTCCGTCAATGGCACTTCCGCACTCACCGTGGCTGAGGGCAAGGGTGTAGTAAACTCGCTCGATCTCGCCCTCCGCAAGGCGCTGCTGCCGTTTTTCCCAGAAATCGCCGGGGTCTCACTCTCGGATTACAAAGTGCGCATTCTTGATGGTCACGATGCCACGGCGGCCAAGACACTCGTGCTCATCGTCTCCACAGATGGGGAGAAAAACTGGGGCACCGTGGGCGTTTCAGATAGCATCATCGAGGCAAGCTGGCTGGCGTTGGTTGATGGCATTGACCTACTTTTACAACGTAAAAAGTAAGCCAACCTCACTCTTCTTCAAACTTGCGGGTGATCAGCTCGCCTAGTGCCTGAAGCGCCGCATCCGCGTCTGCGCCCTCAGCGCTCACGGAAATGACCGAGCCGTATCCTGCCGCTAACATCATCAATCCCATGATGCTTTTTCCATCCACTTCCTCTCCATCCTTCTCAACGAATACATCCGCTTTGTAACGGTTGGCTGTTTTGACAAACTGCGCTGCTGGCCTCGCGTGAATTCCGAGCTTGTTGAGAATAGTGAAATCTTTTTTTGCCATAGAGGGTGACTTGCGCCACCGCGACTGTATGAAGGGATCGATACCTCTCCAAGGCAAAAATAATGGGGTAATCCGCACAGCAATCAACGTGTCGGCGAGCCAATCAGCGGCAGCTCAGAAAGCATCGATTTCAGCGCCATTGAGTCCCAAGGAAGATGCTCGGTGATGCCCAGACCTACTACATCGGCCACGTTTGCAACGTCCTTCAGAAGACGAATAACCTGCGCCATCGTCATTTTGCCAGACGGTGAACCTTCGATTTTCGCGATGCCCGGATCTGGGTTTGCGAACAGCAATGACCGGAACAGCGACGGGTCCAGCACATCAAGGTCAAAATGGACAGCCACGTGTTTTGCCCCGACCGAACGAAGCCATTCGAGCACAGGCGCACTGGATTCTGCTAGCTCATCGGGCCGGGCCGTCTTGAGGTCGAGCCGCGCAAATAGCGCGGTTTCCATCGCCAGCACATCAGGTAAGCTATCAAACGTGTCGAGTCGCCCCACGAACATAACATTGCATGGCTTGATTGGCAGCTTCACTGCCGCGACGAATTCAGGATCACCTTCGCCTAGCAGATTCCCCATCACCATCGCGTGGGCATTTTGATAAACATCCTTTGTCATCACGTCTGGATGTGTGTCAACCCAGAGCACGGCTAAGTTGCCTTCGTAATGCTCGTTAAGATAGGCAAAAGGGGCGAGATCTACCAGACAGTCGCCTCCCAATGTCACTATCCGCTCGGGTTGGTGCTGATCAATCAAACGCCGTGCATCGGCCAACTGCAGAAGTAGCTGCCGACGTCCAAAAATACCCTTCTCGATCTTCAATGGCTTATCGCCAGGTTCAGCGACAGGAACGCGCTCGACTGGCCCCGCCGCATTTGGCGCGAGCCAATTCAACATTTCCGCCCCGAAGATATATGCCGGGTTGCCGCCACCTTGCCATTGTGGAAAAAGCAAACGCAGTGTTTTCGCCTGATCCGTTTTTTTCATCAAACTTATACCTTTGCACGGATTCTGGCTCAGCGTCAAATTGGAAAAACAAGTCGAGGCATTTCGCGCCTTTTAGAGATCTCCGAAACACGAAAAATTCAGACACCGAAATTCAGCGCTTCCACCTTTTTACATTTTTTTTGGCTTTCGAGCTGACACTTCCTCTGCCTGCCGCCGCAGCCGGCTTCTCGATTGTCTTAGTAGCTGCCTTAATGGGAGCCTTGGATTTGCGGCTGAGCAGGCTTTTTCCCGTCATTTGCATGGGCTTGGGCAGGCCCATCATTTCTAGCAAAGTGGGGGCCACGTCGGCGAGGATTCCGTCATTTACTTTGTAGTCCACCGCATCCGCAGCGACGTAAAAAAGATGCACAAGATTGGTGGTGTGCGCCGTGTTTGGGGAGCCATCTGCATTGCGCATGTATTCGCAGTTCCCATGATCTGCCGTGATGAGCAGCTTGCCGCCGAGCCGGAGAGTTTCCTCCACGATGACTTTCACATCGGCATCA
This sequence comes from Akkermansiaceae bacterium, assembly GCA_043763755.1. GTDB lineage: Bacteria > Verrucomicrobiota > Verrucomicrobiia > Verrucomicrobiales > Akkermansiaceae > Luteolibacter. Next base: position 5,571 of record JAYULG010000037.1, read on the forward strand.
ATCGTTTCGCAGGCTTTGATGGCCGCCTCCACAACACCTGTATGCCCGACCATGTCCGGATTTGCAAAATTTAAGATCACCAAGTCATAGTCTTTGATCTTGGCGAGCACCGTATCAGTGACCTGCTGGGCACTCATTTCCGGCTTGAAATCATAGGTCGGCACATCTTTGGGTGATGGCACGATGAACCGATCCTCGCCCTTGTATGCAGCTTCCTCGCCGCCATTGAAAAAATACGTCACATGCGGGTATTTCTCAGTCTCTGCGATGCGCATTTGCGTCAGCCCAGCATCGGCCACAGTCTCACCCAGCACCATCTCGAGCGTCTGGGCAGCGAAGATGGCCGGGCAGTTATACTTTTCATCATACTGAGTGAGGGTGACGAAATGGACATTCGGTGTGACCTCGCGATCGAACCCAGTAAAGTCTGGATAGAGAAATGCTTCTGATAACTCACGGGCACGATCTGAGCGAAAGTTAAAGAAAAGCACGACATCGCCGTCGCGCACGCGCTGGGTGTCAGACTCGATGAATGTCATCGGCGGCATGAATTCATCGGTCTTATCGAAGCGGTAGAAATCTGCCACCGCCTCACTGGCGAGCACATCACGTTTTTCACCTTTCCCTAGGACGATGGCATCCCATGCGAGTTTCACTCGATCCCACCGTTGATCGCGATCCATTGCGAAGTAGCGCCCGATGACCGTGGCGACGTGCGCACCACACTTAGCCGCCTCATCCTCAACCTTCGAGAGATAGGCCTGGCCGCCCGTAGGTGATGTGTCACGCCCATCGGTGATGGCATGGATAAAAATGTCTTTCACGCCCGCTTTTTTTGCCAATTTCACCATCGCGATGAGTTGATCTTGGTGGCTGTGCACACCGCCGTCAGAAACGAGACCGATGAAATGCAGGCGGCTGGCTTTGGATTTTTCGAGTGCCTCAGCAAACACCGGATTTTTCTCCAAGGTCCCTTCTTCGATGGCTTTATTGATCCGAGTAAGATCCTGATAAACGATGCGGCCCGCACCGAGATTGAGGTGGCCCACCTCAGAATTCCCCATCTGGCCAGGCGGCAAACCGACATCGAGTCCGGAGGCACTGAGGAAACCTTTGGGGTAGTTTTCAAACATCATTTCGTGAAACGGAGTCTTCGCCAGCAAGGTGGCATTGCCGTCCTTGACAGCCGTTTTTTTCCCACCGGGGTTTACGCCCCAGCCGTCGCGAATGATGAGCACTACAGGTTTCTTAGCCATGGTGATGTGGCTTTAGCTGGCTGAGCAAAGCCGGGCAAGTCTTTGCAAAGCATAATTTCGCTGGGAAGCATTTGCACCTCGCATCCATCCAGCTTAAATGATCTCTGCACGCCATGTCTGACGCACCATTTTTCTATCAAGATCCTTTTCCTCTCGGCCCGGATACCACTGAGTATGAGCTATTGAGCGGTGATTACGTGAGTGTCTCGGAATTCGAAGGGAAATTGATTTTGAAGATCGCGCCTGAAGGGCTCACATTTCTCGCAGCGGAAGCCATCAAGGCGATCAATTTCACCTTGCGTGCCTCACACCTTGCCCAAGTCGCGGCGATTCTCGATGATCCATCAGCCTCAGAAAACGATCGCATGGTGGCGCTTATGCTCTTGAAAAATGCAGCGATTGCCGTGCATGGAATTCTGCCATTTTGCCAAGACACTGGCACCGCGACCATCATCGGGCAAAAGGGCCAACAAGTCTGGACGGATGGCAACGATGCCGAACACCTCTCAAAGGGAATTTATCAAACCTACATCAAAGAAAACCTGCGCTACTCCCAGACGGCACCACTCACGATGTATGAGGAGGTGAATACTAAGACGAACCTCCCAGCCCAGATTGATCTCTATGCCACCGAGGGCGATGCCTACCGCTTTCTCTTCGTGAGTAAAGGCGGCGGCTCTGCAAATAAAACATTCCTCTATCAAGAAACCAAAGCACTGCTGAATCCCACGCGGCTCAAAGAATTTTGCATGGAAAAAATGCGGTCGCTAGGCACAGCAGCCTGCCCACCTTACCACCTCGTTTTCGTCATCGGCGGCACCTCTGCAGAGAATTGCCTCAAAACCGTAAAGCTCACTTCCACTCGCTACTACGATAGCCTTCCCACTTGCGGGAATGCGCATGGCCAAGCGTTCCGCGATCTCGAACTTGAGAAAGAATTACTGGTCATGGCCCGCGACGTGGGCATCGGCGCGCAATTCGGCGGAAAATACTTCGCGCTCGATGTGCGCGTCGTCCGCTTGCCGCGCCACGGTGCCTCATGCCCCGTGGGGATAGGAGTTTCCTGTTCTGCGGACCGCCAAGCGAAGGCCAAGATCACCAAGGACGGAATTTTCATGGAGGTGTTAGAAAAAAATCCAGGGCGCTTCATCCCAGAAAAATACCGTGATTGGAAATTCAAAGGCGTTCCCATTGATCTAGACCTCGGGATGGAGGCGACGCTGAAAACCCTCTCGAAATATCCAGTCACCACTGCGCTCGCTCTTACAGGTACCATCATCGTGGCCCGTGACAGTGCGCATGCGAGGCTCAAGGAAATCCTCGATGAAACGGGTGAACTACCAGATTATTTCAAGCAATACCCAGTCTATTACGCAGGCCCTGCTAAGACTCCCGCCGGCCTACCTTCCGGCTCATTTGGCCCGACTACTGCAGGGCGAATGGACGGATACGTGGATCTTTTCCAATCCCACGGCGGCTCGATGGTCATGCTGGCCAAAGGCAATCGATCCCAACAAGTGACAGATGCCTGTAAAGCACATGGTGGGTTTTACCTCGGCTCTGCAGGTGGTCCCGCCGCCTTGCTTGCTCAGGACCACATCCGCTCGCAGGAAGTCGCCGCATTTCCTGAGCTGGGAATGGAAGCTGTGTGGAAAATCACGGTGGAAAATTTTCCCGCATTCATTCTCGTCAATGACAAAGGGCACGATTTTTTCACCTCGCTTAATACTTGCCCCGTGTGTCACTGAGCATCGCTTTGAAAGATCCAAATTTCTTTTCAGGTAAATGCGTTGCAAGCATTGGGAAGCACGCTTAGCCTTCGCACCAACAACCAACTACTATTATGGGACCCATCGGAATGCCTGAAATGATCATGATTTTTGTCGTGATCTTGCTACTCTTCGGAGCGAAAAAACTGCCAGAACTCGCCCGTGGAATCGGTAAGAGCATGGGCGAATTTAAAAAAGCGCGCGAAGACTTTGAGCATGAGATCACTCGCTCTGAAACTGAAACCCGCGTCAAGGAAGTCCCAGGCAAAGAGCCTCGTGAGTCGTAAAACGGCGCGGACTTTCGCTTTTTTGACTTCAAGAAAAGTCTCAATCCCCAGAGCCGCACAACTCGCTGTTTGTGCTCTGGCAGCGTGGCTGGTGATTTCTTGCGAACGGGCAAAGTCCAGTCCGGATTGGCAGTCTGTCGCCAAGGATGTCGTCGCACCACATGCTGCGGCCAAGGAGGTGGCTGTCGCCTTTTCAACGAACGAAGCTGCCGTTGAACCCATATCGCCATTCTCTGAAGCACCTCTGGCAGGTGGATTTAGGTTTATGACTTACAATGTGGAAAATTGGCTGACCATGGACCGCTACGTGGATCGGAAAAATCTCAAAGGTGCGCCAAAGCCTGATTCTGAAAAAAGCGCTGTCATTTCCATCATCACTCGCCACTCCCCCGACATCATCGGGCTTTCGGAAATCGGCACCGTCGCAGACCTTGCGGAAATTCAGCAGAAGCTCAAAGCCGCTGGCCTTGATCTTCCCCATTCACATCACACAGGTGGCTCGGATGCCGTCCGCCACCTCGGCATTCTATCCCGCTTCCCGATTATTGCTACCAGCAAGCCTGCCACGATGGACTACAAGCTCGATGGGAAAGCCTTCTCGATCAGCCGTGGAATTCTCGATGCGACCATCGTCGTGCAGGAGAAATCTCAACGTTTCATCGGTGTGCATTTGAAGTCAAAACGCGAAACCGATCATGGCGATCAAAGCGCCATGCGGCTCAATGAAGCGCGCCTGCTCCGTCGCCACATCGATAGCATTTTTGCTTCGGATGCAAATGCGCGCATCATCGTCTATGGCGATTTGAACGACACCCGTGCCACTCCTGCCATCAAAGCGATCACCGGACGGTATAACTCTCCCACCTACCTGACGGCGATCCCTGCCAAAGACTCTGCCCAGAATGCGTGGACTCACCACTGGGCATTGCATGACATTTACTCACGGATCGACTACGTGATGGTCAGCCCCGCGATGAAGCCTGATGTGGTTTTCTCCGCTGCTAAACTCATTGATGATCCTGACTGGAGCCAAGCTTCCGATCATCGCGCAATTCTCGCTGTTTTTCGCTAACGCAATTTTCTTGCAAACATCGTGTGCTGGCGCATTTTCGGGCATGTTTCGTCTGTTTCTAAACGCGACCCTTTGCTCTATTTTTTCAGCCACCGCAGCCGAATTAAAGATCGCAGTGCTCCACCCATTGTTAGTCGGACTTACCCGTGAGATAGGTGGTGAGAAAGTGCAAGTCATCGATTTAATAGGCGCAACTGGCGATCCCCATCATTTCCAGCCACATGTGGATGACCTCAAAAAAGCCGAGAACGCCTCGCTCTATCTCGTCGCCGGGATGGGTCTTGAAAACTATCTGCCTAAGCTCAAGGAGATCATTACAAAAGACGCAAAAATCCTCGAAGTCGGGGAAACTTTACCCGCGCTGGAAGGTGCCTGCGATCATGAGGGCCACGATCATTCGTCCCACGAACATGAACTCGATCCCCATTGGTGGCATTCGATTGATCTTTTCCGCCGCGCCACCAGCATCGTCGCAACCGCGATGGCAGAAGCTTCACCGGAAAATGCCGATTTTTTCCAGAAAAACGCCACTGCCTACCGCGCAAAACTCAGTGAGCTCGAACGCTGGACCAAACGAGAAATTGCCAAAATTCCCCGTGAAAAACGGCATTTGGCCACTGCTCACGCCGCCTTTAATTACTTTTGCAAGGACTACGATTTCACCGCCCACCCGCTCCAAGGCATCAATCGCGAGCAAATGCCCGATCCGCAGCGCCTCGCCGAACTCATCGCAGATTTAAAGAAAAACCAAGTCGGTGCGATATTCCCGGAAAAAGAATCAAACCCGAAGACCTTGCAAACTCTCACCCATGACACTGGGATTCTACTGGGCGATCCACTCATCGCAGATGGGGTGGGCACCACGGATTACGAAACGATGATGCGCCATAACGTGAATGCCATCGTCAAGGCACTCGCAAAGTGAGCGGCGGAAGGTCACTCCTTTTGCCCACTTCACTTCCCCTGCCACTGGCCGAAACTGCGGAATTTATTGTAGCGTTGATCTAACAAATTCTTCGTCTCCAGTGCTTTGAGATCGTTGATCAGCGCGATGATCTTATCGCGAAATGCATCTGCGCTCGCCTGATGATCATGATGAGCGCCACCCATCGGCTCCGGGATTACACCATCGATCAAACCAAGCTTTTCTAAGTCAGGAGCTACCAATTTCATCGCTTCCGCCGCTTCCGGGGCGTGTTTGCGATGCTTCCATAGAATTGCCGCGCAACCTTCCGGGCTGATCACTGAATAATATGCATTTTCCATCATGATCACGCGGTCCGCCACGCCGATGCCGAGTGCGCCGCCAGAACCGCCTTCTCCAAGCACCACTGCGATCACTGGCACCTTGAGAAGCATCATTTCGCGCAGATTATATGCGATCGCTTCCGCAATGTTCCGCTCCTCCGCACCGATGCCTGGAAACGCACCGGGCGTATCGATCATCGTGATCACGGGTAGATTAAATTTCTCGGCAAGCTTCATCAAGCGCATCGCCTTCCGATAGCCCTCAGGATGCGCACTGCCGAAATTCCGCTTCAGGTTTTCCTTTGTATCGCGGCCCTTCTGATGGCCGATGACGATCACCCGGTGCTCGCCGATTCTAGCAAATCCACCCGGCATTGAGGCATCGTCCCCGATGTGGCGGTCTCCATGAAGTTCCTCAAAGTCCGTGAAAGCCAATGATACATAATCGAGCATGAAGGGGCGATTCGTGTGCCGGGCGATTTGCACCCGTTGCCACGGAGTTAGATTCCTGTAGAGAGCAGCACGAGTGTCCGCTAACTTCGCTTCCATGAGTGAGATTTCCGCAGACATATCAATATTCTGGGAATTGGACCTTGTCCGGAGTTTCTCAAGCTCGCGCTCAAGCTCAGCGGCGGGTTTTTCAAATTCGAGGAGCTGCATAACTTCTTTAAAACAGCATCACGAACCACTTTGCATGATGCAAGGCTAGACATGATCGCTGTGGATGTTCTTTACACTTCTAGTCCCCCATGCCGCGGGCATACACATCCTCTTCTGTGAATATGATCATCATCGGGCGGCAACAAACTTCGCAGTCGTAGTCCACCTCAGTCGGCATTTCATCGGGATGAGGGACGGCGACTTCGAAGACTTCGAAACAAGTCGGACAGGTAACTTCTGCAAATTCCATGCGTGTAGATTAACCGCCAATCGTAAGGCGGCGACCCCAAAGTACAACCGCGAGGAATCATTTCTGCTGCGGAAGCCAAGCACGCCAAACGGAAAACTTATTTTCAGTTTTTTCAGGAAGTTTACTCATTTTCACTTGCATCGCTCTGCGGAATGTCTATCTTTCGTCCGTTCCCAACCAAATAATACCATGGCTTACGAATCTGACAGTTGTTTAAAGTTCTATCTCCGTGAGATTTCCAAAACCCCGCTCCTCACAATTGCTGAAGAGACTGAGTTGGCGGAGCGGATCAAAATGGGCGACGAGGCAGCTCGCACCCAAATGATCCAAGCCAATCTCCGGTTGGTCGTAAAAATCGCCCAAGATTACTCAGGATACGGCCTCTCACTCAGTGATTTGATTTCCGAGGGAAACATCGGACTGATGCACGCGGTGGAGCGCTTCGATCCTGAAAAGGGTGGCAAACTTTCAACTTACGGCGCTTGGTGGATCAAGCAATCGATCAAACGCGCTCTCGCAAATCAATCGAAGACGATTCGGCTGCCCATCCATATGGTGGACAAGATCGCACGGATGCGGCGGATCGCTTCAAGCCTCGCCGAGTCCCTTGGCCGCGAGCCAACTGACGATGAACTCGCCGAGGAGTTGGGCCTTCCGCGCCAGAAGATTGCAATGCTCAAGCAAGCGTCCCAGCGCCCCACTTCGCTGGATGCCCCGATCAATGAAAGCGATGCCACGGAATACGGTGAAGTCATCAGCGATGAGAATGCCACAAGCCCGCTAGACGCACTTTCTGACAAAAACTTGTATGGTGAAATCAGCGGTTTGCTCTCCATCCTCAACGAGCGCGAGCGGCGTATCATTGACGAGCGTTTCGGGCTCAATGGATTGAAGCCAATGCTCCTCGAAGATGTGGGCCGTGAATTCGGTGTTTCTCGTGAGCGCATTCGCCAGCTTCAGAACTCGGCACTAGAAAAGATGCGCAAGGCATTGATGAAGAAAGACAAACCAGCTCCTCAGCCGCTGGATAAAGGAATGGCAAATATTTAGATCGCTGGGCGATCATTTGCTCCGATCATCTTTACTATTGCTATCCCGCCCGGCCTCTGTTCCCTTTTCCCTGCCATGGCAAATCCGACTAATGTTCTCTCCAGCGGAATCGAAATCATCGGTTCCATCCGTTTTTCAAATGACATGATCATCGATGGAAAAATCGACGGTGAGATCACATCTGAGAAGGGACGGGTCACCATCGGTGAAAACGCAATAATCAAGGGGGATGTTACGGCTGGTGAAGTCAAAGTTTACGGCAAGGTGGAAGGTAAAATTACTTCCGAGCGTTGTGAGCTGAAGGACAAGTCCAAGATCAATGGCGACATCAAATCCAAGGTTTTCTCCATGGAAGAAGGTGCCCAGCTCTCCGGGCGCACCGATATCGGTGGCTGATACGGCGCTGGGTGATCGCCTACCCTCATTCCCATGCGGTGTCCATTCTGCCAGACGATGGCAAAGGCCGATGCTTTTGAGTGCTCGGCATGCAAACTTACCTTTCCGCGCACATCCGCATTACTTGGGGCCTTGCCTCGGCTGATGCCAGTGGTGGCGGACACGACTCGTTCGCTCACTGCGTCTGATCAGGTAAAACTCAAAGGCCGAATTGATAAAATCCAGCAACGGTTCCCGCAACTGGTGCTGCAAATCGTGGTGCATGGATTTCCTGCTGAGCATCCATTCGGAATGCATGCCTTCTGGCTCTTCAATGCAGGAAACTTCGCCGGGGATAGCCAACGCGGGAAAGAAAACCACGCACTATTGATAGCGCTAGATCCACTGCGCAGCGAGGTGGCCATCGTCCCTGGATACGGGCTTGAAACTTTACTCAAAGCAGAAGCTCTTGATCATTTGCTAGTACTCGCTGGCCCGGCATGGGAAAATCTGCGCTGGGCGGAAGGCTTGTTCCAAGTGCTGGAAGGCCTCGATCTTTTGTTCGAATCCGTGGCGATTCCAGATCGTGCACATCTGCACACGGGCAGCGAATTTTAGCTCAAGCAAATGCCTTGAGGAATCCCACCTCGATTGCAAGAGGCTCGAAGGCATTTGTCTCAAGAGTGCGCCGGAGAGAGTCGAGCGCCTCCATCCGCCGGAGTAGCCCAGATTCAGTTTCTGCATGGGCGATGGCCTGTTGAGACGCGGCAGAATCTGGAAAATCGAGGCCACCCGAAGACACCTTGAGGCGCAATAGATCCGCCATCCACGCCATGAGCACATCGAACAAGCGGCTCCTGACGGAAAGGTATTCTGCCTCAGCAGCAGCCTTATGGAAGTCCTCACGCTCTTTGAGCCAACTCCCATCGGTTGCATCTTTGTAAGCTGTGGTCTCCTCTTTTTCTGCGGCTTTTGCCGCACCATCCGCAGCTTCCCGGGCCTCTGAGAGAAATGATGCGAATGCCGCCTTGAGATGCAACGCCGCCATGGGAGTGCCGAAACCACGCAGCGCCACGGAATTAAGCGCAGCAACTAGCTCCGCGCCGCCATCCGCCAGCAATGGCCTGCCACCTAACAATTGAATCCTTACGCATCGCGAAAGAATCGTGGGTAACAAGCGCTGCGGATATGCCGTCAGAAGAAGCAACAACGTGTTATTAGGTGGCTCTTCGAGAGTTTTTAAAAATGCATTGGACGATTGATCGTTCATGCGATCTGCCTCAGCGATGACCGCTACCTTGCAAGCACCACCCGGCGCGGCAAGGTGCAGCGTATTTTCGAGATCGCGGATTTCCTCCACGCCGATGCGCCGCGATTTCATCCGGGGCCGGATGATCCTGATCCAGCCGCTTTCTAGCGCATCCAATGGTGGAGTTTCTACAATGATAGGCTCGCCAAAAAGATCGAAGCCGCCAGCGCCACCCGAGTTTCCCACCGTTTGAATGAGACGAGCTGCTAGATTTTCCTTACCACTGCCACTCGCACCACTGATGAGAAAGGCATGAGCCAAGCGCCCGCGCCCGTGAGCCGAGGCGAGTAATTCGAAAGCGCGTTCTGCGGTGTAAGCCATGCGCGGAAAGATTCACTGCAATGCAGCAATCTGGAAACACGAATTTTGTGGTTTGTCCGAGAAATGACTGCGGGCTGGACAGCTTGCCGAGGCGGTTTCACGTTGCAGCCATGGATACGCAAATTGTTTTTGCCTCGCGCTGTGGGAAGTCAGAAATCGAAGAGGGATTGGATTTCACCCCAAAATTTGATGCCAATGGTCTGATACCTGCCATGGCGATCGATGCCGCAACGCGTGAGCCGCTGATGCTCGCTTACATGAATGAGGAATCGCTGCGACGGACATTGGAAATCGGCGAAGCGGTTTACTGGTCACGCTCACGCGAAGAGTTTTGGCATAAAGGCGCGACTTCTGGACACATCCAACGAATCGTGGAAATTCGAACGGACTGCGATCAAGATGCCCTAGTTTTAATCGTTGAGCAGATCGGGGCGGGAGCCTGCCACACGGGCAGAAATTCGTGTTTTTACCGAAAAGTATCAGCCTCTTCGCCCGGCAAGGCAGCCAAGCTCGAGTCCATCGGCGGCGCAAAATCTTTCGATCCCACTTTGGTTTACACGAAACCCTAAAATTTGAGTAATTTCGCGGTTGCAATTGCCAGATTGATCCAGTAACCCTGCGCCCCCGCAGGTCAAAGCACACGGCATTGACGGCTCAGGGATTACTAATTTTCCGCGTAGGAGGACTCCATGGACATCATCAAGAAGATCGAGCAAGAGCAATTGAAACAAGATATCGCTGACTTTAATGTGGGTGATACGGTGAAAGTCCACTGCCGCGTGGTGGAAGGTGGCAAAGAGCGCGTGCAGATCTTCGCAGGCATAGTCTTGGCGCGTGGTGGCTCCGGTGTGAACGCCGCATTCACAGTGCGAAAAATTTCCTACGGCGAAGGTGTCGAGCGGGTTTTCCCACTTCACACACCCCGCATCGCGAAGATAGAGGTCACCAATAAAGGCAAAGTGCGCCGTGCAAAGCTGCACTACCTCCGCGAGCGCGTTGGCAAGCGTGCTCTGCTTGTGAAGAGCGCGAACTAAGTTTACCAAACTTTCATATTTTCAGCAGATGCCCCTTCCCTCTCAGGTTGGGGCATCAATTTTTTCCATTGCCGACGAGGATTCTGAAATTACGGTACCTCGGACGTATGACCCCTCAAAAAAGCCACTCTAACGTTGATGTAGCAGCCCTGATTGCCCGGGTGGTGCTGGGATGTTGGTTTGTTTACAGTGGAGGCTTTAAAATTTTCTCATCGGGCTTGGATCGTTTTACCCAAGACGTGGCGAACTACCAAATCGTGGGTCCACCCCTAGACGTGATCGCTGCCTTCAGCGTGCCATGGCTGGAACTCATCGCTGGCGTGTGCTTGATGCTCGGAATTTTGCGGCGTGGTGCAATTCTAACAATCGCATCCTTGGTGGTAGTATTTTGCATCTCGATTGGCTGGGCGTGGTTTCACAAGCTTGACATCTCTTGCGGCTGCCACGGCACTGGCGCACCCATCCAGTATTGGAATAAAGTTTTTGAGTTCACCGGATATGTTGCGGTTCTCGCTTGGCTATGGTGGATAGAGGGGCGTGATGAAGCATTGAGCTACTGAGTTTTACCTTTTAAAATTCTCTCATCTTATTTTCTTGAGCCCTACATGATCGCGTATTTGTAAATGGCCGAAAATGAGACATACTCCGGGAGTCAGTGTTGAGCCCCCCGCTTGTCCACAGACATTTCCCACCAATCCCCCGCGTAAAATGTCCCCCATCCAATCTCTGATTGCCGTGATCGCTTGTGCCGTTGTTGCTTCGTCTGCAACTGCCCAAACTCTCGAAACCTCCTTTGTGGGTCTCACCACGGATCTTCCGCTCGACGGTTCCTTCGATGGCGGTGCCTCGGTGTATAACATCCACTCAGGAGTGATGAATTTTGATGGTTTTCAAGCTTTCTGTTTCGAGCCATGGCAACCTGTAAATCCGGGCGAGCCGCTCATCTATCAAGTGCAAGATTCGCAATCGCTGGTGAACTCCGAAGTTATTTCACGCCTCATTGGTGGCTATCTTGCCTCAGAGCAGACAGCAGAGGATGCTACCGCAGTCCAATGGGCGATTTGGGAAATGGTCGTCGATTCCACGCTACCATCGTCATTGGATAGCGGCAGCGTGAAAATTACTGATCTCGCAGGCCAAAACACGATCAATCTCGCCAACTCATACATCGCAAACCAACAAAATTTCGCCCCGGCGAACCTCACGTTTCTGACCAATAGCATCCGCCAAGATGTAGTCACTTGGAATGCTATTCCCGAGCCGTCGTCCGCATTGCTAGGCGCACTCGGAGCATTGGCCTTGCTTCGCCGCAAGCGCTGAGTCACCGCACACCCGGGCTGGGTGAAACGAATTTTTTTGACGGAAAGGGGCCATCGCCGCTACTTGCAGGCATGAGCTACGCAGAACGCCTTCAAAAACGCATTGAAAAAACAGGCTCGCGACTGTGTGTGGGCCTAGACCCTCGCCCCGGCGTTGGTGGCGCGGGGGCTGCGAAAATTTTCCTCGCGCGGGTGATCCTAGAAACTGCTGAGTGGGCAGCCTGTTTCAAGCCTAACATGGCTTATTTCGAGGCCTTGGGCATTGAAGGAATCCGCGTTTTGGAAGAGCTGCTCGCGAATGTGCCGGATGGCATACCCGTCATTCTGGATGCAAAGCGCAGCGACATCGGTGAAACGCAAAAATACTACGCCCAAGGGTATTTCGCCGGATGGAATGTGGATGCAGTCACTCTCAATCCCTTTCTTGGCTACGATTCTATCGAGCCATTCCTCGATTGGCCGGGAAAAGGAATTTACCTTCTCGCCGTCACTTCCAATCCCGGATCGGCGGATTTTCAACGCCAACAGCTCGCTGATGGCCGCTCGGTTTTCCAACTTGTCACGGATTTGGGCGAACGTGCAAAAGCAGAGAACCGCGCGACCGATGTCGGCTACGTCGTCGGCTTGACCAACGCGGCAGATGTCCTAGGAAAAATGCCAAATGCACCCCTACTCGTCCCCGGCCTAGGTGCGCAAGGGGGCGACCTCGCATCGCTCGCTGCCGCCGCCCGCACCGCACCGGATGTGATCAACGTTTCCCGCGGGATCCTCTACGTCGGCGATGATCACAGCTTCGGAGTGCGCGCGAAACATTGGGCAGACATCATTTCCGCATCCTATGCAAAGTAAGTGAGATTTTCCCATGCGTTTCATCGTTTGATGGATTAGAACCTGCTGCCTCGGAAATTCCAGATTGCACATTGATGAGCGAAATTCCCACCCGTTACTCCGGACTACTTCCCCAGAAAGGATGGCCACGGCGCAACTATCGGTTCCTCCGTCATCGCATTGTTCCCGGCATGTTTTGCCGGACAAATGGTGATGTTCTAGAGCCCGTCCTCGCTCCACCAGATGTGGATAAAGTGCGGATCACATGGATCGGCCACGCATCATTTTTCCTGCAATTTGCCGGTCACTCAGTGATTGTGGACCCAAACTGGGCGAAATGGCATGGCCCCGTCAAAAGGCGGCGGCAGCCTGGGCTGCTGCTCAAGGGCCTGCCTGAGGTGGATCTCGTGTTGGTAACACATGCGCATTTTGATCACCTCCACAAACCCAGCCTGCGGATTCTCCAGGCCCGCGAAGGCATCGTCGTCCCGCGGGGAAGTGGCACATTGGTCAAGCGTCTTGGCTTTCCCGCCACTCACGAGATGCAAATCTGGGACACCCTGAAATTTGATCAACTTGAAATCATCCACACGCCATCCCATCACTGGGGCGCGCGTTTTATCCACGATACCCACCGAGACTATGGCGGCTACATCGTGAAAGCCTGTGGCAAAAGCGTCTTCCATTGTGGTGATAGCGCCTACTTCGATGGCTTTGCGGAAATTGGCAAGCGCCATGAAATCGATATCGCCCTGATGCCCATCGGCGCATACGAATCGCCAAGTGGCCGCGATGTCCACATGAACCCAGAAGAAGCCGTGCGTGCTTTTGTGGACTTGAAGGCCAAGGTCCTCATCCCGATGCACTATGGGACTTTTCCCTTGGGCAATGAACCGCACAATGAGCCAGTCGAGCGCTTACTCATGGAGGCGGATCGGCTCGGCATCAGCGAGCAAATCCTCATTCCCGAGGAAGGAGTAGGTATCGAATGGTAAAAAGTTCGCGAATAAATCCTCGTTCGGTGTATGCTACCACAATGAAATTCTACAAACTCCTCGCCACCCTTCTAATCCTTCCCACCCTCGCCTCTTGCGAACCTGAAAAAAAACCTATGTCACCCGATGCAAAAATAGCCGCAAAAATGCCAGAAGTCCCCGCAGGCGCTGAGGTCGCCACACTCGGCGCAGGATGTTTCTGGTGTATCGAGGCTGCCTACAGCCAGCTAGACGGAGTTTATTCCGCCACCTCAGGCTACACAGGCGGTAAGATAAAAGATCCGACCTATGAAGACATCGGCACAGGCGAAAGTGGCCACGCAGAAGTCGTTCACGTCGTTTTCGATCCTAAAAAAATCACCTATGAAAAAGTGCTCGCATGGTTCTGGGATCTTCACGATCCCACCACTCTGAACCGTCAAGGCAATGACGTGGGCACTCAATATCGCTCGGCGATTTACTATTACTCAGAAGAGCAAAAGAGAACTGCTGAAAGCTCAAAAGCTGCTGCAGCCGCAAATCATAAAAGCCCCATTGTGACTGAAATCACCAAGGCATCTGAATTTTATCCTGCCGAGAACTATCATCAAAATTACTATAACGAGAATAAATCAAAGAACCCATACTGCCGCTTTGTGATCGAACCAAAGCTTAAGAAGCTGAAGCTCGA
>JAYULG010000038.1:0-1470 GCA_043763755.1 Akkermansiaceae bacterium
GTGGGTGGCAACGTGGCTGAAATCGTCTGATAGGATGGAAAGGACTTCCGTCGCTTGCTTGCGAAGGGTGGAGAGTTCTCCGGTCGAGGTGGCGATGTCGTCATCGAGATCACGTTGTTTCTCCCGGGCTTCGCGGATTTCAATCGTGTCGTTGAGTGCGGAATCGACGGTGTCGCAGGTGCGGATGAGTGCTTGGAGATTCAAGGCTGTCTTCGCCTTAGCGTCGGTGTGTTCCTTCTTTTTGGCATCTACACGATCTTTGACGTCCTTGAGTTCGGCTTCGGCGGTTTTGAGATCGTTGCGCAGAGTGACCAGTCGTTGCTGTAGCGATTCGATGTAGGCGGCGAGACGCTGTTTGGAGGTGGCGGCCTGCTGCAAGCGCTCCGCTTGGGTTTCGTCGCGGTTCGGGCGCGGGGCGAGTGGGCATTCGTGGATCCTTGGATCTGTGAGAAGCACACTGCACTTGCCTTCGATGTCGCCAAGCTTGGCGTGCTCTTGTTTCAGTTCTTCCTCGCTGATCTCCTTCTTCTGGTATCGAAGGTTCAAGTTCTGGCTTCGGGTCTGCTTTTCCAGAGACTCCACTTGGGCCGCCAGGCCGTCCTTTGTGCTCTTGCGGGCGTCGAGATTGGCTTGGAGGACTTCGCCCACGCCGTCGTGGCTGTTCTGATGGGTCTGCTTCTCTTCCAGCTTTTGCTTTTCGAGACTCAGACGTTGTTGGATTTCCATCAGTGTGGATTCGCAATCGTAGTTCTCGCTGCGAAGTTCCCGGAAATTCTTGGCAAGGCCCTCGATGGACCGATCACGGGCGAATAGAATCTTGGGAATTCGCGTTTTCAGGTCGGTGCGATCCTTGAGCAGTTTGCTGTGCTCCTGCTGCTTCAGCAATTCGCCTTCTTCCAGATGGCCAAGGACTAGGCGGATCAAGTTGGTCTTGTGGCTGTTGAGAAACGAGCGCTCGCCATCGGAAGCCCGCCACTGGAGATTGTCGGAGTAACGGGCGTCTTGGTCGCGGCTCAGCCATTGGAGGAGGTGCAACCATTCCAAAGATTTCTCAGTGCCAGGATAGTGTTTGAGTCCCAGGGGAGCGATGAAGGCAGCGGCCAACGCGTCGGTGAAGTGGCTGTAGTCCTTCTTGGAGAGTGTGCTGTCGAAAAGCTCTTCCAGCCGATGGCCGGGTGCGCACCAGTGATGGCCGTGGGTGCTGAGGGGGCGGCAGATGAGCCACGGCTCGCCGTTCAAGATCACCTCTCCAGCCAGGATTGCATCGGGAAACTTGGTGCGGAGCGCCGGGCGGAAGGTTTCCGTGCCGAAATGGGCATCGCCGATGAGATAGCGGAGCAGGCGGCAGAAGGTGGACTTGCCGGCGGCGTGACCGGAGGCTCCGGTTTCGGATTCCTTCGCCCAAATGATGTTGAGGCCGCGGCGGAGACTGAGGTGGCGGATCTCCGCTTCCGGCTTGAAGTCCGAGTA
>JAYULG010000039.1:0-5103 GCA_043763755.1 Akkermansiaceae bacterium
TGGTGCTGATTGTCACGTTTTGGGGGCCAGAATAGTTGCCACTAGCCAAGCTCAACGTTGGGGTGGCTACTGTAGCCACATTACCGCCAACTGAACTACCATCTAACTCCCGCAAATATTGAATGAGATTTGCTTGATCCACAGCAGCGAGTGCAAGCACACGGCGGTGAGGTTGTGCCTTGGCCAATTCCGTAGCGGTGGTGACGGTCATGGAGTCGATCCCAAAGTCACCTTGTGAATGAGTGATGCTGATGACATTTCCATTGCCCGCATTCAGATTCACACCTTCCAATCTGGCATTAATATAGTTATTGAACTGCCACCCGCGATTCAAGCCGGTAAGCTGAATGTTGTAATCTGTGGAGTTAACTCTCACGGTAACAGTGCGAGAACTAACGCCAGCAGTGAAACGAAATTCGATAGCACCGACGCCACCGCTACCTCCGGCCACGTTTGGCATCGTCCAAGTGCCAGTGCCGCCCCAGATTACCATTCCATTATTTTGCAGCATGTTATAGAAATTCTGGCTAATAAAATTAGGTGTTTCCACGGAACCTGCGAGAGTTCCAGTCTCAGCCTGATATGTGGTGCCGCCTGCTACTTTGAACACATCTGCAATCGTAGGTGCTGAGCCATCATGAAAATAGGGCGCTGTGCTGTGTATGCCCAAAAGGGTGGGCGTATCAATTCCTGTCAAAGTCGCTCCTATGCGCTTTCCTGATGTAGTGCGCAAGGTGCCGACATCATGCAAGGTGGGCTGCACACTGACACCCCCTGTGGAGTCGGTAAAATTTGGGCCGCTATGGCAAGAAGTGCAGCTTTGACTATTAAAGATTGCTTGGCCTGCTGTCGCTGCCGCCGAGAGCACACCGCTGGCATTACGGTTTGGGCTTTTCGGCAATGTTTCTGCACCGAGGCTCGTGACGTAGGCAGCGAGATTATCCAACTGAGAACTTAGTCCTGCTTTAGGTGTGCCCAAGGGTGTCGAAATCGTGGCGGCACTGCTGAGGCCCGTGCCTCCGAAGTGGGCACGGATATCATTTTCAAAATCTTGGATTTCATCAAAGTTCGCCGTCCAGTGAACATTGCCATGGCCCATGCCAGCGCGGCCCCGAAGATCGGTAGTATTGCGGAAACCTTCGTCTCTCTGGGTAAAGTCCCATATCCGTCCATCTTGTGCGCCATCCGAGTGGCAAGTCGCGCAACTGATATATGTTTGGCGACTCATGGCATCTTCACCAAGTGCATCTTTGAGCGAGGCATTGTAGAAAGTCTGCTTCCCATTCAGCACATTTGCCGGAAGCTTTTCATTGCTCACGGCATTGACCTTCACCGTGGCGGCGAAGCGAGTGCCTTGAGAAAGAAATCCAGTGAGATCATGGATAGAGACATTTCGTGCCATGAAATTATTGACGAAAAGCTTTCTGCTCACGGGATCAAACACTTGTCCTTGAGGCGCGAGGTCTGCCGGGAAGCGCCAGCGTGTGATCCTGGATGCCCCGGCTTGCAGCGCAAACATGTCATACACTGCAATGTCGTTGTTCCCTTGTAGGGTAACGAAAGCCCAATCTCCGAGCGGTGAGAAGGTGACGCTGGTAGGCGACTCGCTGTTATCAATGTCCAGACGCTGATCTCCATCGGACGGTTCATTGGAATTGCCAAGATTCAGAGGTAGAATCATGGCGCGCACAACATTATCTGTAGTGACTGCGCCGGCAAACATGGCTCCGGCTTCATCATTCATCTTAGACGCTGTAACCCATGCTGTTTGATTGTCTTGGCTGATGGTGATGCCGGATAGTTGATTAGGGATACCACGTCCGTTATTGGATGAATCAGGGATAAGATTTCGGTTGAGCAAGATGACATTATTAAGACTGAGCGAAGGTGCATTGGCCACATCCCACACGGAGCCGCGCGTAGGTTCTGAGAGATACCGTGTCACGAGCACTCGGCTGCCATCTCCCGTGATTGCAATCGCACGCGGCGTGGGGCCAAGCGGCAGGCTGCCAGTTTCCGCACGGCTAGAAGTAGAGTAGCGTTTGATTATTCCACTGCCAGTGAGCGTCACAAAGGCAGCGCTGCCGTCCGGCGTAGTCGCCACCCCGAATGGAGAACTGCCGTAACCAGTATCGATTTGTCCGAGCAATGCGCCGCTTGAGCTGATGACCGCTATGCGATCTGCATCGTGGCAAGTGACCCATGCATTGCCACTGCTATCTAGCGCCACATTGCGAGGGTCGATGCTGCCGCTGATGCCTAGTAACGAATTTAAATTATACTCAGCTAGCTTGGCATTAGTATCCGCATTCAGCACCGTGACGGTATCCGCATCTGCATTGACCGACCACACACGGCGTGCGCTCGCATTCAGTGCAATCGTGGAAGACCGCGTTGGTAAAGTTCCACTGGGTGCAGTGCCGACAGTGATTGTGAGGTCTTTGGAAACCACTGAAACCGCACCACCGGGCTTCAGGTCGCGCACTTGCAGCTTTGCCACATAGTGACCCGCAGAGGCATAAGAACGACTAAAAGTTGTATTCGCACCCCACGCTGTGGTGGGCGTTCCATCACCATAGTTGATGCGATATTGTAGCGAATCAGATTCTGGATCGCTCGCACCTAATGGAAAATTGACTGTGCCACCCGGAGCTACTGGAGACGGGTTTGCAATAAACGAGTTGATAGTGGGTGAGTTATTTCCTCCGGATGCTGCATTTCCCGTGGAGAAGGTGAAACTATATGGCTCAATGCCGTTTCCAATCGCATCTTTGATCAAGCCATCTACTACGACGACTTCGTAGGTTTTGTTTAGTTGAAGATACGTTTTGGGTGTCAGCGTGAGAATGCCATCATGAGAGAAACTTGTCCAGCAATCGAGCGGCGTCGTGGTTCCCACCTCGCGTAGAATTATACTGATGCCATTGACGATGGTGTAGGACTCTAGTGCCTCATGAATCATGAGGCTGATCGGCGCGCCGAGAGGGAAGTTTGCTTGGGCAGGCCGGGGTAAATGATAGCCTACATATGGTTTTTTCGTGTCAGGTGCGGCTTGGTGCGCCCACACCGAGAGGCGATCTGAATCTTGGAAACTATAACCAGCCGCCACTAGCAAATTGCCAATTGGCTTCATGTATTGACTCGTATCGACGCTGCCCGCCACTGATCCGGCGGGACGATTGTTCCCCACTTGATCGAATTCTAGGACTGGTGTGAAACTGTCCATATCAATCTTATGGCGCATCGTGAAGATGAAGTTATCCTGCGCTTGAGTGTAGGGCACGCTCGTTTCACCCACCCAGCTTGGGTTGCCAGTTACGTCGATAGAGGCAACGTGTTTCAAGTCGGTAGGATCTGCGAAATCAATGACATCTACCTTATTATTCGTTTGGCCCGCGAGGATAATGTAGTGCTCAAAGGGCACCGCTATGTATGCACCGAAATTTCCGGTGAGTTTGTCTAATAGGACGGGGCGCTCAGGAGGCGATTTAAAAACTGGTGAAATATCATAGCATAACACGCCAAGCCCGGAATTGTCCGAAGTCACAAAAAACAAATTTCCTAGCAAGATCGAATTACCCGTTACGCCATCCTCTGCAAGCGAGTTCCACGCGAACAAAGTTTGTGGCCCGGTGGCACCAGGCCGAATCAGATTGGTGGGTGCTGCACTATTGATCCCTGCGTATTGCACCCAGTTAAATGGCAAGCGCCACGGCCAATACATGGAGTGACCGCCCGCTTGGTAGGGCGAGAAAGTACCATAGTCCGGGAGATCTTGGTTAATATTTACCCCTAAGCTGTCACGTTTGATTCCAAACCCAAAACCACCGCCGATGTAGTCGCCACTTTTGGAGTGCCCGTGGTTTCCATGATCGTTGAAAAGCGGAATATTCCCGTCATTTCGCGTCAGATCCTGGGTGAGCGAGCTCGCAAGCGTGGGATCGGAGAAACGCCATACCTTGCGATTTGCGCCGGTAACCATGTTGGTATAAAACTGGCCATTGTGGTAGGCGATGTTTGTGATGCGGCTCTGCGTCGTGGCAGAGCGGAAAAGTAGTTTTCCCGGGACTTGAGTGACGTTAGGAATCGCATTTGGCACGGCTGGAACTTGGGCGGAAATGCTTTCTACCCCAGATAAGCAAAGGCAAAATCCAATTGCTAGCGCGGCCAGCGATGTCGCTCCACCGCCTGCTTTTGGCGACTGGAATGGAAATCTTTTGTGAGCCTCTGGTGATCCAGCCTCACAGTTTGGAACAGGAATAATAAAGTTGGGTTTCATTGGGTTTTCTTTAATTTACAGAACAATCACCCATTACACGGCGTTGCGGGTGAAAAGGTTTAGTGTGAATTTTCACCTCGTTCTAAATTCCAAATTGTCGTGGCGTTTTGAAAGTGGCATGGACTATGTAACCTATTAAGATCCAGTAGTTAGCATTTCGCATCGGAATTTTCAGGTGGCATAATTTTATCTTAAATTTCCCTATGCGACTAAACCTAGACAGCTTGGGCGACATTATCTCGGTCAGTACACAAACCCCAGAAAATCCCAATCAATGAAAGCCAAAACACGACAGGTTCAAATTACCGCATTTCTCGCGGCCCTTCAAATCACGACAGCACAAGCAGACACGCTACTCCGCTGGGATTTTTCCAATGATGCCCTGCAAAATGGCGATGCGGTGACAGCCGCCGCCGATTTTATCGCCCCTAACATTGCTTCAGCAACCATCACCCGCGGGTCTCGCGCTACACCTGCAACTGTGGGTGGGAACAATGGACGTGGTGCTTTTGCAACCAATACGGGCGAACAAGATGCAGACCTCGCCTCGGCACTCGCAAACGGTAGCTACTACAGCATGACGGTAGCCCCGCAGGCGGGTTCTACGATGTCGCTTACGGGTATGGACATTGCGACATTTACTCAAAACACCAGTGCGAGTTTTACCTTCCAAGTGGTTTTCAGCAAAGATGGATTTGCTACATCTACGAGTGCGGGGATCATCAACCCAGTAAATCCAAATTATGACGGAATTCTCTCCACGCTTGCTCTTTCCGGCTTCCCCGCGCTGCAAAATACAACTTCTACGGTAGAATTTCGAGTCG
>JAYULG010000040.1:0-1465 GCA_043763755.1 Akkermansiaceae bacterium
TCCTCCCCAAAAGCACAACACCCACCGAGATCACCACAAAGAAAATCACCCAATCCGGGATGATCCTCATTTCAGAAACAGGAGCGAGTGGCAATGAGGAAAATAGTGCCCTACTTCCGGTGGAGGTAGCGCCAGAGGTGCTGGCTGTAAACTCGGACTTTGACGAAGGACGCATCGACCCGGCGACAGGTTACGCGATTCCAGATTGCGACGACATGACCGGGGTGGATCTCAAAACTGGGGTCGGAAATACAAAGCTCGAGCTTAGTGCTCAGCGCAATCATCTCGATGGCACATCCATCCAAGGTCAACATGTCGTCGATGATCTCCACAAAGGCTGGTTTGGAGTAAATCCAGGTCAGCTAGGCGACGACTTCTGGGCAGGAGCAAACGTCACCCTCCGCAAGATCGATAAAATCGATGCAGACACTGGCTACCAAGAAAGCGGCCAAGTCCGCTTCTATGCCAAGTGGCAAAGCGGTCACTATGGCATCTCGCCCTATGACCTCCAAACATTGCAACCCGTCAACCTCGTCTCAGCAGGCGTAAATCTACGGCCCGGCGAAGGAGTTTACGGCGCAAGCTCCACGATCCCCGATGGTGCCGAGTTCTACATGGAAGGCGTCCGCCCCGGCAAGATCACCCTCGAGTGGCGTTTGCAAAAAGGCAGCATCGACGTAAAGCACGAGCAGACTTTCAAAGTCGAGACTCGCAAAACCGTCGCCCAGTGGCAGGAAGAAGTCCGCTATCAGATTCGCCTCCAGACCAAGGTGAAAAGCGGAACCGAAGTCGATCTAGCTCTTTACCATTCCGGCAATGGCTTCCGAAACACGAGTGGCAATCAGGCACCCGGAACGGACAACGTCCTGAGAGTTCAAGCCATCTACTATTACTATCAGCAATTATTCAAACAGATGCCTGATAAGTTCATGTGGGCAGGTATGGCAAAGACCGCCGCTGCGCCAATCTACGCGGGGATGAGTGATTTGACGACTTGGGCGCAAGTACAAGATGCAGTCCCGTTACAAGCGTATGGAACGGCCACCCATATCATGGTCCGGGGCTTACTTCTTGGCGGGCAGAAGAAGATTTTTGAAGACAAAGCTTGGGCACACCGGGCCTACATGGCGAGCGGTAGATGGGCGTTAAAGTGGGTAAAAGACAACACTTTAGGTGTTCCTCCAACTGATTTTAATGCTTGGGATAATTTGTATATTGGCATTCAAAACACAGACCAAACGAAAATTAATATAGCTAACCGTGATCTACTTTTAAGAGAGCAGCGTGACGTTGTTCAGAGTTCATACACTTCATTTGCAACAAATGGTTGGTTTCTCCAACCTCGAACGGGATACAACTGGCTGAATAATATCGCCGCCTGGCTGCTGAATTTTCAAGTGGTTGCGGAGAATCCGGGATTAGGGGCTAATGTAGGTGAATGGCTATCGGCGAATGCTCTCAGAAA
>JAYULG010000041.1:0-1464 GCA_043763755.1 Akkermansiaceae bacterium
ACCACCTACAATATCTGGGGGCATGCGTATGGATTGCGGGCCATCACCCGGCTTTACCAACAAGAGAGCGACCCTGAAAAAAAAGCCGAGTGGGTACGCCTTGGCCAGGAGCAGATCTCACTTGCAGAGCGCTATGAAGACCTCAATGGCGGCTGGGGATACCTCGATGTGTTCGATGAAATTGCCACGCAAAAACCCTCTGGCATGCCTACCGCTTTTACCACTGCTACCCTGCTTCTCGCCGTTGATCAGGCGCGCACCACCATGGGCGTGACTTTAAACCCGAAAATCCTCACTCGCTCCATCGCCAGCATTAACGCCCAGCGCACGCCAGATTTTTCCTACACCTATTCGTTTGCCCATCGCATGCGCCCGCGGCTGGATATCAATCGCCCGGCAGGCTCACTCGCCCGCTCCCAATCTTGCAATGCGGCGCTCCGCATCTTTGGCGAGGCAGCCGTCACAGATGCAGTCCTCACCGAGTGGGCAGATCGCTTCCTCGCCCGCGAGGGATTTCTAAGCAACGTCCGCAAGCGCCCTGTCCCTCACGAGGGGCAGTTTAAAATCGCAGGCTACTTCTACTACTATGGCATCTACTATTTCACAGAATCTGTGCGGCTGCTACCCAAGGAAACACACGCTGCATACGCCGAGAAGCTCGCCGCCATACTGCTAGAACGGCAAGAAAATGACGGCTCGTGGTGGGACTACCCGCTCTACAATTACCATCAATCCTACGGCACTGGCTACGCATTGATGGCCCTAGCCTGGTGCCGGGAGGCCATTGCGCAAAAGTGATTGCTAGCCATCATTTTCCAGATAGAAAAGCAGATTGCTCAGCGTGTTGAGGGTAGTCTGCAGCTTGGCCCAGTCTCGCGCACCAAAGGGCTTGCAGAACCTCGGTCTCCGTCCTGTCTTCCATGAGCCCACAGTGGCCAAAATCTGCGCAGCCCACGCTGCAGGTTGCCCCGTGGCACCGAGGAAAAGTGGAATTTTGGCTATCATCAGCGCCGCACACACGCTGATGGCGAGATACAACGCTACTTTTTCCTTACCCGTGTGGGATGTGAAATAGCTGCTTGGTAGTTCACTCTGATAGTCCAAGTCTTGCTGCTATTCTGGAACGAGAACAGCGCGAATGCGCAAGAAGCCACGTTGAGAATTGGAGAGCAAGATACCCCCTAGAATGGTTTCTGGTGTGCTGTAATCCGTCACACCCACCGCAGTCCAAGTGCTTAGGTCGGTGGACGTGTCGATCCGTAAATGTGCGTCTGCACGCGAGACGCGCTACATTCCCATCCTAAAAGATCCTCCGTTGATATCACTCGTCACAACAGGTCTTAGCGATGTGCTGTCCATGCGTGTCCCTGCGAGATATTCAAGCAGGTTCGAGAAACCGTCACCATCAGTATCTTGTTTGGGAATTTGGCGAAAGGCGTGAGATATTGCCTTCACTAAATTCAT
>JAYULG010000042.1:0-1464 GCA_043763755.1 Akkermansiaceae bacterium
ATAAAGCAAGTAAGCCGCTCGACCCTCAAACGCGTAACTCCATTCTCAGCACACTCCGCCAAGCTGCCACTGCACTGCTTGTCCTTTTCCTACTCGGTGCAAATCCATCATCGCTCCGCGCAGCAGACATCAGCACCCAAGCCCGTGAAGCCTACGATGCAGCGAAATATGATGATGCCATTAAACTATGGCTCAGCGCCGGAGAATATAACTCATTATCGGCAGACGCCTTATATAATATTGGAAATGCAAGCTACCGCTCAGGCTCGCCTGGCATCGCAGCACTATACTATCGCCGGGCGCTTGATCGTGATGTGAACCACGAGGAAGCACGCCAAAACTTGAGATATATCGAGCGTAAATATGGCAGTATCTCTGTCCAACGCCCAGATTACCAGTTCACCCTCACTAAACTATCACTCGGCACTTGGAAAGCTCTACTATGGGCAGGGCTTTGGCTTTGCCTACTTGGCATTCTTGTATTTCCTGCTACCCAGCGAGGCGCAGCAGTTCGCTTTCCCGCAATGATTGTTTTAATCATTGCACCTTTCATCGTCTCGATAGGATTCATCGGTTGGCGCTACTTCCCAAGCGACTCACAGTTTGCGCCCGTTTCCCGCCAAGCCGTGATCGTTGTGGATGGAGCCGTTCTCCATGCAGATGCCGCGCGCACATCTCCCGAGGTCATTGATGCGCCGCCCGGCTCACTCTGCGAAGTCATCCGCGAAACTGGCGACTGGGCCTACGTCGCTTTCACTAATAAAACTCGCGGCTGGGTGCCTACCGAATCGATTGAAAAAATCATTCCAGAGAAACCACCCACCGCGCCGAAATTCCAGAAGCCCAAAGCTGACGGAAAAACTGCGTGAGCTGAATTATCGATACTTTCTCCAGCGCTCTA
The DNA here is from genome assembly GCA_043763755.1 of Akkermansiaceae bacterium. Lineage (GTDB taxonomy): Bacteria > Verrucomicrobiota > Verrucomicrobiia > Verrucomicrobiales > Akkermansiaceae > Luteolibacter. The sequence goes on from JAYULG010000042.1 coordinate 902, forward strand.
CAAGTGGTTCCACCGCTTGTGCTGCCCATGCGAATGCAGCGCAAAACACCACTGCCCCAAGCCCCGCTTGCCAAGGATTGAGCGCTTCTTTAAACCACAGATGCAGGCCCAATCCGAAAATCGCACCATACAGAACGATGGTGTGCGCCACATAGATGAAAAATGTGTTTCTTCCGATGGTGAGAAACCACGCTGGCAGCGGGTGAAAGCGTTCTTCAATCCAAATGAGCATCCCTAACACGAGAAGCATCTCCCCTACCCGCATGTGAAATCCCGTCGGGATGATTGCAGGATCTAGCTTTGAATCGGTAAAGTTTAAGATCATCCATGCCAACCATTGATCAATCCATTTTCCGCAGCCCCGCACGATCAGCCCCATTCCGAGCAGCATCCATGGCTGGATCACACCACTCCGCATTCTTATAATCACGCCGAGAGCTGCACCATAGAAAGTATAACTCAACCATGGCGCCATGGGAAAATTCGACTGCGGCCCTTTGAGTGGATTTTGCAACCACGGCGGCGCATCGGCAGGCACGTATCCTGCGTGATTTGTAAGGACA
>JAYULG010000043.1:0-1462 GCA_043763755.1 Akkermansiaceae bacterium
CAGCGCCAGTTGCTTAAATGACTTCATACTATCAAGTGCCCTCCGGCATGCAGCTCCCGCGCCAGCCGCATGTTAGGCTCGTGATCATTCGCATCCTCCGGCCACCTCACCCCGCACGGCCAATCTATCGCTACCCGAGAAAAGGGAATCGTCCGCAAAACTTTTAAAAGAAATTCCCGGTAGAAATACCGGAAAATTCTTCATTCTAGTCGTGAAGCCCCTTCTACGCTATGCTGCGCTTGGTGATCCAAGCAATGCATCCTCCTCCACTCTGCCAATCGTGCCCAGCGACTACGGCATGGAGAAATTGCGGACACGCAGGCGAGTCCCGGCGACGGTGCCGGGTTCTTCTGATGGCTGCCCGGTGAAGAGGTCGGGATGATTGAGTTGTTTGCTTTTGCGACCGAAGAGCTGGTGCTTGAGCCAGTCAAGCTGCCGGGTAAGGATCGCATCTGATCCTTTAACTCTTGGTTTTGCTGTTAAGTTCTTCGTTCGTTAAGGCACGGATGGATATAGCTTTCTCCTATCTATATGCCAAGGATAAAAGGTGATTATTTACTACTCATCTGGTAGTTCATACTAGGTGCGCTGCATGCCGTGCTTGAGGTCGATTCCGCTGAGCAGCATTTCGAGAGCTTCGGGTTTTAATGTGAGTTTGCACTCTCCATCTGTGAGGGGGCGTGGACGGCAGAAGCGGCCGCGTTCGAGGCGTTTTGCAAGTATCCAAATTCCGGTTCCATCCCAGTAGAGGAGTATGACGCGGTCGCATTGGCGGTTGAGGAAGACGAATACTTTTCGCGATAGCGGGTCTTCGCGCAACTCGTTGCGCACGACGATGCTGAGGGTGTCGAAGCTTTTACGCAGGTCGCAGGGGCGAGTGGCTAGGCAGACTTTGACGCTGTGGGTGAAGATCATGAATGGGCGGGACGGGCTGGATGGATGCGCAGAATGATGCCGCCGCTGAGTTCGAGTTCGACGAGCGGGCCGACGGAGGCGGGCAGGCGGGCAGGCGGGGCGAGGCTCCGAGTTCGAACTCGAGAAATGCTGGTGGTTGTTCGGTGACCGAGGGATTCGCGGTGGCGCGCCGCCAGTTTAATAGTGTCTGATAGGAGATTCCGCGCTGGCGACAGAATACTGCGGCACTTTGGTCATGTTGTTCAAAATCCCGGATGATGCGGGCCTTCTCTCTGTCGGTGTGGCGTGTGCGAGACATGCCGCGATCCTGGCGGAGTAAGCGCAGCGACCGAGGATTTTCCAACGGCGGACGCTAGGGGAATTACTGAGAACATTGGAATCTAGGAGATAGATCACGGGTCTCGTAACTGCACGGCACGCTGAAAGTCTTCCTCATCGCAATCGACCTTGAATTGCTGAATATCCTCAAGAGTCATCGGCTTCACATCCGGGCGAGCTTTGAGGACAAGATAGCCCAACGATCCAACTTTAAACTTCGCGGAATCCG
>JAYULG010000044.1:0-1458 GCA_043763755.1 Akkermansiaceae bacterium
TGGAATGATCAAATGCCGCGAGTAGCGGAGCATCTCCGCCGCTGAAAGCTCATTTTCCATAGCAGCCGCACCTTGGAACGAAATTCCCATAACACCAAGAGCAAAACAAACCCCAAGGAGTGGCGAACTCCGATTCGCCGTGCCGATGCATCGCCCATTTCCCAACACGAAACGCTCTCCTCTGCTCAAGGATCCTGCAATTCACAGAAAATAAAAAAAGCCCCCGACTCTAAAATCGTTTGCTAGTTAAATGAGCCGCTGATGAATATCCAGTTGATTTATGCCTCATGAAAGCTAACGTAGCTGAGGTATATCGCTTTACTTTATTACTCATGCTTTGGAATTGGCAGGCCCATGATTGGCCGAACTATCGCCATATATCCTCTGTCATGGATGGAGGGATTGGAAGCTCAATTTTTGCATCAGTCAGGCTTGTTTCGCGGTAGCTTCGGTCACGTTCATGGCGATGATAAAGCGCAGTTCACGGTGCAATGGCTCGCGGAGGAAGCGCATCAAACTTCCGAAATTGAGGGTGAATTGCTCAATCGGGATAGTCTGCAATCATCCATCCGTAAGCATTTCGGCTTGGCGACTGATCTTCGGCGTGTCCCCTTTGCGGAAGCTGGCATCGCAGAAATGATGATGGAGCTGTATCATGGTCATGCAGCGCCACTCACCCATGAGCGGCTTTTTTCTTGGCACCGTTCTCTTACGTATGGAAGGCGCGATTTGCAGGAAGTGGGCAGCTACAGGACTGGCGGCGACCCGATGCAGGTCGTCTCAGGCCCGATTCATGAACCCAAAGTTCATTTTGAAGCACCGCCTGCTGTGGCCATGCCTGAAGAAATGGAGGCGTTTTTAGCGTGGTTCATCCGGACTGCACCTGATGGAGAAGCGCCGCTACCCACGCTAACCCGCTCGGGGATTGCCCATCTCTACTTTGTCACCATCCACCCCTTTAAAGATGGAAATCGAGGTGCGCTAGATTTCTGGACAACCTACCTCTACAATCACTCCAGATGAATACCAAACCACGTCAACGCTACACCGCAGAATTCAAAAGCCCAAGCAGTCGAGCTCATCGGCACAGGCAAGCCCGTTTCCCAGATCGCCGAAGAGCTCTGCATCAGCAGCAATTTACTCTATAAATGGAAGCAAGAATCGCAGGGAGCGCAGGTCGGTAACGAAGGACCACGAGCCGCAGGCGAGCGGTCCGCAGCGGACGACCTGCGCTCCTTGCGACGCGAAAACACCTTCCTCAAAATGGAGAATGACATTTTAAAAAAAGCCGCAGTCATCCTCGGCACCAGCCCCCAAGCCAACTTCGCGAAATGATTGCCACCATCCACCACACCACTGACCACGCGATCCGGCAGATTTGCGTCACTCTCGAAGTTCCCCGGAGCAGCTATTACCACGCTGCCGAGCCTACCCCCATGCAATCTTCCGACGAGGAAA
>JAYULG010000045.1:0-1457 GCA_043763755.1 Akkermansiaceae bacterium
GGGGAAAAGACCGCAAGCTAATTGGAACCGCCCTGTACGGAGCCGTACGCAGCGTGGTGTGGGACCCGGGAGCTAACTACTCCCGGGGACCCGATTCGCTTTGTTTTTTGTTCCGGTTTAGGCGCATGTGAAAACGGCAGTAGTCCTTGTTGCCACTGATCCAGAAAGTCCAGTCTTCATAGACATAAGCGAGTAGTCCATCTTCGTCTCGCGATGATACTCTCTCAAGCTGAGACACGAATACGTCGTGATCCGACTGCTGGAAACTGAACTCGCCGTTTGAGATATTCAGGTCAAGATCGTTGCGCATGGAAATGTTGCGACTCGATGCCGGGACAATATCAGGCAGCCATCCTCGTGCGAAAAGGCTCTCGGCACTGGCATCAACGCGGGTGGAGTAATTCAGTTGCACGGACTCATCGCAGCCGATTACTAAGCAGGCCGCGACGACGGTTAGTGCCACGTATCGAAGGATCATATTTGAAGTGAACGATCAAGGTGAGGCACGGAGCGCAGCGGAGTTGCCTCCACCGCCTAGTTAGCCTTTGGTGTATGGTGTGATTACGCTGTCCAGCATCTTGAAATGTTTGTTATTCAAGGTTGCTAGTTCCAAGTGATGTTCGGATGCAGTTGCTGCGATCATGCAGTCAGCTAAACCGCAGCCAATACGATCGCGGTAGTCTCGGCGATACAGTCCTGCGGTCTCGGCAATCTCCTCTGTCAACGGCAACACAACCAATGCCGAAAGCATTCGTGAAAGCTTGGTTCGCTCCCGTCCCTCCCGAACACCTTGATAGAGTTCGGCGACGCTAACTGCGGATATGGAGATATCATCAATATGCCTCTCCAAAAATAATACTGCTTCTGGGTGATCCCGCAGATAATCAATAAAAATATCAGTATCAATCAGCATAGTCAGAAGCGGTCAAAATCATGGCGAAGGTCCTTGAGGCTGATCTCTTGATCTCTCCAGATTCCGCGAGCTTCCTGTAGCCGTTTAAGGCGATCCTGAGGGCCGAGCCGTAAAAGATACTGGTCGATCGCTTCGCGAATGACCGCACTTTGCTTGCGTCCCGACTCCGCTGCAACACGGGCAACTCCCTGTGCTTCAGTAGAGGTGAGGTAGATCTGCGTTCGTGTCATACATCATGATGTATCACGTTGGGATGGGCGTCAAGTGGCGAATTCTGGGGCTAACGTCAAAGGTGTGGCACGGCGGAAATTGGGCTGCCAGAGCGAAGCGAACGAGGGACGTTATCCGCCGTTGCCACCACTGTCTTGTGTGTGCCCAGCATGGGCACGTTGTAAATAGGGTTCAAGTCCCTTGTGGAAATACCAGAACATGAAAATGAAGAAACCACCATCTGAAGCCAACTCGGGAGCGGGTGACCGCCTCGGGGAAGGAAGGCTAGGAGAAAACCGCGAGCTGATGGAGAAGAACCGAATAGAAGGCCGAC
>JAYULG010000046.1:0-5060 GCA_043763755.1 Akkermansiaceae bacterium
AAATTCGTAAACCAGATCATCCGCGAAGCGCTCGATCAACGCGCCACGGACATCCACGTCGAGCCGCTCAGCACCAATCTGCGCATCCGCTACCGCATCGATGGCCGCCTCATCGAGGTCGCCGTCCCGGAAAACATCAAGGCGCTGCAAAGCTCTGTCATCGCCCGCTTGAAAATCATGGCCCGCCTCGATATCGCAGAGCGCCGCGTGCCGCAAGACGGCCGTATCAACCTTCAATTCGAAGGTGCCACCATCGATGTTCGCGTCGCCACGGTGCCCACCGTGGAGGGCGAAAGCGTCTCGCTACGGCTTCTCAACCAAGAAAAGTTCAACATCGCCAAGCTGGGGATGGAGCCATTTGTCGAGAAAAAGATCAAATCCCTGCTCCACCTGCCCAACGGCATTATCCTCATCACCGGTCCCACTGGCTCGGGAAAATCCACAAGCCTTTACTCATTTCTGAGTGAGGTGAATCACCCCGAGCGCCGCATCGTCACTGTGGAAGATCCGGTGGAAAATAAACTCGTCGGCGTGATGCAGATCGCCGTGAAAAACGAAATTGGCCTGACCTTCGCCACTGCTCTCCGCTCCATCCTGCGGGCCGATCCCAACATCGTGATGATCGGGGAAATTCGCGACCTAGAGACTGCGGAAATCGCGATCCGCGCCTCACTCACAGGTCACTTGGTTTTCTCCACCCTCCACACAAATGATGCTCTCGGCGGGATTAGCCGCCTCGTCGATATGGGCGTGGAGCCATTCCTCGTCTCCGCCGCAGTCCGCGCATTCCTTGCCCAGCGGCTTGTTAGAAAACTCTGCTCATACTGCAAAGTGCCCCGAGAAGTGACCGAGCAAGATCGCCTTGACCTCGGGATCCCACTTCACATCACGGGTCAGGTGTATGCGCCCAAAGGCTGCGACCGCTGCCGAAATACGGGCTTCTCTGGACGCCTCGCCATTTACGAAGTCATCCTCGTCACCCAGCCCATGCAAGAACTCGTCGTTCACCGTGCGCAGTCCACCGAGCTGCGCGCTCAAGCCATTCGTGATGGCTACATCCCGATGCGGGAATACGGATGGTATAAAGTGATGAAGGGTGAAACCACTATTGAGGAAGTCGTCTCCGTCACCTCCTCAGACATCGGCGGTGGAGAGTAAATTTTGAATTCACCATGCCCCTTTACGCCTACAAAGCTCTCACCTCCAAGGGTGCCGTTTCCAACGGGGAAATCGATGCTGCAGATCGCCCAGAAGCCCTGAGGATGCTGGATCGCAAAGGACTCCAGCCCGTCAATCTCAAGGAAACAAGCGCCGCCGTCCCACAGAAGAAAACGGCTACCACTGCGAAGGGCCGCACCGAGGATGCGCAAAATGCCAAGGACAAATCCACCGCCAAGGAGACCACCATCCCGGACGGCCCCATCAAGCTGAAGCGCGCAGAAGTCGTGCTCTTCACCGAGGAACTCTCAGACATGCTCAGCGCTGGCCTGCAACTCGAGCCAGCCCTCAAATCCATGGAAAGCCGCCAAGAGCTGGGCAATCTCAAGGCTGTTTCCTACAAGATCCGCCAAATCGTGCGTGACGGTGTGAATTTCTCTGCTGCTCTCAAGAAAGTCAGCCCCAGCTTTGGCCCGCTGTATTGTTCACTCGCCGCCGCGGGTGAAGCATCCGGTGCTTTGGATGATATTCTAAAACGCCAAGCCCACTACCTGAAGACTCTCGCGGAACTGCAAAGCCGCCTTATCCTCGCGATGATTTATCCGGCCTTTCTTGTCGTCGCAGGGATTGGCGTATCCATTGTTTTCGTCACCACTCTCATTCCGCAGCTCACTTCGCTCATCCAGAGCAGTGGCGGAGAAATCCCACTGGGCGCAGCCATCCTCATCGCCATTTCCGGCTTCCTGAGTAAATGGTGGCTCGTCATTTTACTCACGCTCATCGCCTCATTCATCTTTTTTAAAGCATGGAAAGACAACGAGGCAAACAAGCCGGCTTGGGATCGCATCAAGCTCAAGCTGCCACTCATCGGCCCCGTCATCACCAGCCGCTTTTACGTGCAATTCCTTGAGACCATGGCAAATCTCGTGGGCAACGGCCTACCTCTGCTCCGTGCACTCGAGCTTTCTCGGGATGCAACAGACAATCGCTCGCTCCGCACCGAACTGAATAAAGTCATCGATCAAGTAGGCGATGGCCGCTCATTTTCCAAGGCTCTCATCCGCAATGGCGCATTCCCGCCACTGCTCATTGATATGATCTCCGTCGGCGAGCAAACTGGAAAAATCGATCAATCCCTGCGCCGCGCTGCCGAGCGATATGACAAAGAACTCGATAAAGACCTGCAACGCATCATGGCCCTCATCATGCCCGTGGTCTTGATCATCATGGCTGGCCTCATCGGCACCATGGCTTACCTCATGATTACGTCCATTTTCCAAACCATGTCGAAGATGAAATAATTCGAGTGGTTCCGATGTAAGTCTTTTCCCATGAAGCAATTACTCGACCGCCGCCGCTTTCTCTGGACCACTGGAGTGGCCGGGATTGGCATCGCCACCGCCGCCCGCACGTTTGCCCAAGCGCCCGCCATCGCCGCTAATTCAAAACTCCGCGTGCTCTCCATTGGTGTCGTCGGCACGATCGGCGCGGAAGACCGCCATCAAGTCGCGTCTCACCCCGCAGTGGAAATCACCGGCCTCTGTGATGTGGATGCTAATTTTCTCGCCACGGCTGCCGCAGAGCACCCTAACGCTTTTAAATGCGCAGATTACCGCGAAGCCTTCACCAAGTATGGAGATCATTTCGATGCCGTCATCGTTTCCACCCCGGATCACAGCCACGCGCCGATCATGCTCACCGCCCTCGCCAATGACAAACATGTCTATGGCCAGAAACCCCTCGTCCACCAGCTAGAAGAGCTCACCCTGATGGAAAAAGCCATCGTTGCCAAGCCCACCCTCATCACCCAGCTCGGGAACCAACGCATGACCATCCCAGGCCGCCGTGCCGCCGTGGAGATTTTGCGCAGCGGCGTTCTGGGTAAAGCCGTAGAAGCCCACGTCTGGGTCGGCTCGCCGAATGATCGCGCATATTTCAAGCTAGACCGCGTGATCGAGGAACCCTGCGCACCTCCCGCCCATCTCGATTGGAATCTCTGGCAATGCGGTAACCAAGAATACCCCTACCGCCCCGGTCTCGCGCCCACCGTCTGGCGCTCATGGTGGGACTATGGCACCAATGGCCTCGGCGATTGGGGTTGCCACGTTCTTGATGTGATTTTCTTCGGCTATGACGAACTCGTTAGCCCCACCGCCGTCCAGACGAACTGCGTGAAAGCAGAAAACCCCCTCTTCCATGCTTGGCCCTGCAACTCCACGATCACCTACGCAGTGGCTTCCGATAAATTCGCCAACAAGATTTTCCCCATCCACTACAGCGATAGTGGCCAAGCCGTCTCACGCGCCGCCATCGGCCTTTCACCGGGAAATTTTGCGGATGACAATATGACCGTAGTCGTTTGCGAAAATGGCATTCTCACGCTCAGCGCCGGCGGCTTCATCGAAGTCTGGCGCGATGGCCAGCTCACCAAAGGCCTTGAAATGCCCGGCCTCCCCGAGTTCCCAGAACTCAATCATTGGCATGCCTGGGTGGACAATTGCCTTGGTAAAAAAACCGAACTCCGCACCCCTTTCAAGGACGCGCTGCGCATGACCGAAGCCGCACTCCTCGCCGCCAAAGCCAGCCACATCCCGAATCGCGAACTCCTCTGGGACAAAGCCAGCCTCACCTTCACCAACAACAAGGCCGCGACTGACACCCTCGTCCGCCGCGAATACCGCGAAGGCTTTGCCCCGCCGAAGTTCGCATAACATCCCAAGTTTTATGCCACAATCCAATGCTGTTCTAGAAGCTCGTTTTCCTCGTCCTGCTAAGGTCCTTCTTTAAATCATGATAAAACTTTCCTATGTACTATTGATCACTGCGATTTTGTTGTCCGCTTCATGCGCTACGGTGCCTCATCGCCTATCGGGTAAAACCGATATCCCGCTACTTCTACCCGGTGATAGATATGCATCATGGACCAAGGATCAAACGAGCTTTGACGACTATCACTACTATATGATCTCCAAATACTCTCCCACAGGCAAATCCATCTTAATCCTCGCCGAAGCTCCGGAAGATGAGGAACCATCCACCGCTACTAAAAAAGTGATGATACCGGAGATCGGCATGGTAGGATACCGCCGCAGATCCACCGGTGGCGATGTAGAGGCTGCCCGTTTCCAAACTGATGCCTTCACTCGTGATGATGGACATGGCGGAAAGGTATCCTATTTCGTGCGCGTCAACACCGATGATGGTGATCAGGAAGCCATGCTAAAAGCCGTGCGATGGGCAGCACCAGGCACCGCTTTTTGATGTCCGATTGTCAAAAATCTTGCAGAAGTTCCGCTCCATTTAAAAACTATCAGCAGCATTAGAATGATCCCCGCCATGACGGTCCAAGATTCACACGAAATTCAAACTCTACGCGCGGCTTATGCTGCATTTAATGCACGGGATATCACTGCTGCCCTTGCGCTCATGACGCACGATGTGGCTTGGCCAAGAGCGTTCAAAGGCGGCTTTGTCCGAGGGCATGAAGAAGTGCGAGCCTACTGGACAGAGCAATGGCGCGAGATTGACCCACGCGTCGAGCCGTTGACGTTTGATTCCACGGATGCTGGGAAATTTTCCGTCAGCGTGCATCAAGTCGTGCGCGATCTAGCAGGAGCCATCCTTGCTGACGAGCAGGTGGTGCATCGCTTCACTTTCGAGCGTGGTCTGATTGAGTTGATGGAAGTTGTGTCAGAATAATCAAACGGGGATTGTGGAAATGGGCTAGATGGCGAGCGAATGATGGCTGGCAATGGGCGTAAGCATATTTTTGAAAGCCTGAAACTCTGCATGCTTTTTGCATCAATGATCAATAAAGTTTTGCTTGAATTTATCAGAGCACGAGGTATTCCAAAAGCGGTAATGAAGTGCGTCATGACATTCCTCGCGCTTTTTGGGATTTT
>JAYULG010000047.1:0-5027 GCA_043763755.1 Akkermansiaceae bacterium
CCACGCGTAGGCTTCCAACCGATGAGATTTTGGAACGCGGCGGGCACTCGGCCAGAACCGGCGGTATCGGTGCCGAGGGAAAATGCACAGAATCCTGCGGCCAAGGCCGTGGCGCTGCCAGAGCTCGAGCCACCCGGAAGATAGGCAGCATCCCACACATTTTTCGGGATGCCATAGGGAGAGCGCACGCCGACGAGGCCAGTAGCAAATTGATCGAGATTAGCCTTCCCAAGCGGGATCGCCCCTGCTGCCCGCAACAGCCGGACGACCTCCGCATCCTCTGTGGGGAGGTAGGAAAACTCGGGGCAAGCCGCCGTCGTCGGCCAACCGCCTACATCGATATTGTCCTTCACCACGAATGGAATGCCCCACAGCGGCAGGTCACTTGGCATGGTTTCTACCATGGCTGCGATTGCCAAAAGCTCGGACTTTTCTGGTAAATGGATGAATATTGCCGGCTCGCCCCACGCTTGGATCGTTTCATAAAGCTCCGCCACAAGGGCGCTTGGGGTGAGTGAGCGATCGGCATAACGATTTCGCAATGAGGCAATGGTAAGCATGAGTGGTAAAATGATAAGTTCTGCCTCATTTAGGAGGTTAGATTGACGACATCAAGGACTTAGGCTATTTCTCCCGCACTATGATATTGCGCAGCGTCTTACACCTCGGTCTCACCTTGGCGCTTTTTACCTCAGCCCATGCGCAGCTCGCCGCCACTTTGCGCGTCAATAAGCGCCAATATCTCGCGGGCGAGCCTGTGATGGCAGTCGTGACAGTGACGAATCATGCTGGAGAAAATCTCACGTTTGCGGGTGATGGCCGCAGCCAGTGGCTAAACTTCGTAGTGAAAGATGCCAACGGAAACCCGGTGAATGCCAAGGGCCGCAGCACATTTGGGAAAATGACCGTGAAAGCTGGGCAAACGATGGCCCGCGAAGTGGATCTCACCGAGCATTTCAAGCTTGAGCAACCCGGCGGATTTTCCGCTAGTGCAGTGATTCGCATGCCAGGCAGTGTGGGCGATGGCACATCCACCAATCGCATCGCCTTTAATCAAAGCCCTGGGCGTCTGTTTTGGTCGCAAACTGTGGGCATAGGAGGCGGCTCAGGTACCACCCGCCAATTTAGAATTCTTAATTTCTCGGGAGACCTGCGGAACCAAATTTACGCGCAAATTCGCGATGAGCGGACTGGCCAAAACGTCCGCACATTCTTGCTAGGTGATATTCTTACGCTCCGCAAGCCACTCGCCAGCGTGGACAACAAGCAGCAAATGCACGTGATGTTTCTCGCCACGCCTACGATGTGGGTACACTGCCAAGTGGATACCGATGGCCGCCTCGTCAGCCGCGGAATCCACCAGCGCACGGACTCTGGAGATCCGCAACTCGTCACTCTGGGCGATGGCAGTGTGCGCGTGGCAAACAGCATTCCTTATAATGCGAAGCTCGCAGCCGAGTCTCAGGCGAAGATTCGCAAGGCCTCGGATCGCCCGCCCATTGCGTATTGAGCAGGTAGCTGGGATGGCACTCATTTTGCTGCCCGTGATATTTCTATAAATTGGCTTTACGTTTTTTAAAAATTTTGCATTTCTTAACTGTCATTAAATCAGAACCTTTCATGAAAGCTTTCTATCACCTGCTCGTTTGTTTTGTTTTCTGCGTTTTGGGAGGCTCCCTCTCAGCCGCTAATTTCCGGACGGTAGTGATCGATGCAGGGCACGGCGGCCACGATAATGGCGGGCAATGGGGCCGAGTCTATGAAAAGCACCTCGCGTTGGATACCGCGTATCGGCTCGAATCAAAGCTAAAAAAACTCGGCTATAACACTGTGATGACGCGCCGGAGTGACTCTTTTGTTTCTCTCCCTCAGCGGGTTTCGATTTCAAACCGCTACCGCAGCGCGATCTTCGTGAGCTTACACTACAACTACACTTGGAAACAAGATGTCAGCGGCCTTGAAACTTTTTACAACACCGAGCAAAGCAGGCCACTCGCCCAGCAGGTGCAACGCGCCATCGTCAGCCGCACCCGCACGGTGGATCGCAGCGCAAAATACGCCCGCTTTTACGTGATCCGGAATGTGAGTAATCCGGCGATCCTTGTGGAAGGTGGATTCGTAAGTAACTCGCGCGAACGTGATCGGATGAAATCTGCCTGGTTTCGCGACTCCATCGCGCAAGGCATTGTGGATGGTATCCAGCGCTTCCGCAGGAGTAACTGAGATCGCGGCTTAGCTTCAACGCTCACCCGCTGCGCGTGATGGCGCGCTCGACTGGATTCGAACCAGTGACCCTCCGCTTAGAAGGCGGATGCTCTATCCAACTGAGCTACGAGCGCTAATACGGGCGGGTGATAGCAAGGCCATCCGATGAAGTCAAAATCCACGTGTGAAAACTTTCAGCGAACTCCTCTGGGTTTTGCCTTTCCGCCACGCAGCTCAATGCGCCATGTTTCTGCCATGCGCACTGCGGTTTATGCGGGTTCCTTTGATCCACCGACGAATGGCCATCTCTGGATGATCGAGCGCGGATTGGAAATGTTTGATCGATTGATCGTGGCAATCGGCAGCAATCCCGCAAAACGATATTCATTCTCGGTGGCAAAGCGGATCGAACTACTAGAGGCCTCGACTGTCCCAAGTGCGCGTCTCATCATCGCCCATTTTGATAATCGATACCTCGTCGATTATGCAAAAAAGATGGATGCAAAGTATGTGCTGCGCGGGATTCGCTCACCCAGCGATTACGAATACGAGCGGGTCATGCGCCATATCAACTCAGACATGGCACCAGAAATTACCACGGTATTTCTAATGCCTCCGCGCGACATCGCCGAGGTTTCCTCAAACATGATCAAAGGTCTCATCGGCCCACTGGGTTGGGAAGAAACCGTCCGCCGCTACGTGCCCGAACCCGTGTTCCAAACCCTTTCCAAACAAGACCAAGGCGGCGAAACAAGGGAATTTTAGTTTATGCAAAAGTATAGATGAAGCGATACTGTGCAACTATGGCACTACCGAGAAAAATCACGGATTTTTATATTCTTATAAAAGACCATATTGCCGTGATCCTGGAGAAGGATGTGGCCCTCTGCAAGTTCACCAAAGTTTGGCCATATTTTGTATTTACTTGCGGCGACGCGCTCACGCCACTCAGGTGAGCCGCGCTTGATACTGATGGTTTTTTTACCATTGAGCCAATAGGTGAGATGATAGTCGTCAGATAAGATACGAGCGTGATTCCAAGTGCCTATGGGCATTGCGCGCTTGGTGGCGGGGGCAGCTTGCATGTCATACAATGAGCCGAGGGTGCGGTTTCCGTCGCGCCCAAGTTTCGCATCGGGGTGGTGCTCGTCATCGAGGATTTGAAACTCTGGTCCTATTGCAGAGCCTTCACCTTTGTTTAACTCGGGATCGACAAAAGTTTTGATACCACTGTTTGCGCCTTCAGTGATCTTGAAATGTAGCTGAAGCTCGAAGTTCGAGAATTTTTCCGTGGTGATGATATCGCCGGCGGAGGAAGATTCACCGCCGCCGGATTCATTGATGAGCAGCGAGCCATCTTTGATCTCCCAACCAGTGGGCGGAAAGTCTAGGCGCTTGATGCCACGCCAATTTTTGCTGGTTTTCCCATCCCACAGAAGCTTCCAGCCCATTGCAATTTCGTCTGCACTGAGGGTATTGTCATTGGAGGAAAGTTCTTGAATGCAGAGATTACGCCAACGCACTTGAGTGCCTGCTTTTTTATTGTCTTCGATTGAGTGGACCTGAAGGCCGATGAAGCCTGATGCGGTGAGGGAATCTTGGATCGATGCGCGTGCCTCTCCGTTCAGGAATGTTTTGATCGTATCATCAATGGCTTCGATGCGGACTTTGTTCCATTTTCCTTGTTTGAATAAGGTGCGTCCTTGATCGGAAAACACGCTGGCTACCCCACCGAGACTGCCCGGATAGAGCCAACCGCGGCGGGACTCATCATAGATACCCGCACTCCACCAGCGGTCTTTTGTGACATCAGGATCTATTTCGATTTGATACCCATGAAAGCGCTCTGCAGGAATTTTGATCGATTTCCCCTCCCAAACGATTTCGGTTTCTGTGCGGTAGCTGTTGCTGCGAATCTGGACTCCGGAATTGAGCAAAGGATCAATCTTAAACTCATACTCGAGGATGAAATTCGAATACTCGCGTGCGCTACAGAGAAATGAGTTTGGTGTGTTGACAGTGGAAGTGCCGACGATGGAATCGCCTTCCACGGTATAAGTTGCGTTGCCCCCGCGCTGGACCCATCCATCTAGATCTTTGCCATTGAAAAGGCTAACCCATTGCCCAGATGGGTCCGCTTGTGCGAGAGCCATGGCGCAGACGGACGAGGCGAGAAAACTTTTAGCAAAGCATGAGATCATAGTGAAAAATGGTGATGAGGTTTAGCGTTAGGGAGTCACGCCTCCGAAATGGACAGGGCAAGTGGGATCCGTAGTTGCCAACTCCAGCGTGGCAAGCGTATCCTTTAGCTAAAGAAGAAAACATGCTTAATTTTCTCAGAGATTCTTGGCCAGATGCCATCGAGATTTTAATCCTCGCGACTTGCATTTACCAAATTTACCGAGCTTTCCGGGCGACGCGGGCGGCACAGATCTTAGTGGGACTTGGCACGATTTTAGTGGTTTTAACCTTGGTATCCACGATTTTCAAATTTGAGGTGATTCAATGGATCATCACTCGCGGGACGGCTGTCCTAGCATTGGCCTTGATCGTGATTTTCCAACCCGAGTTAAGAACCGCTCTTGCACGCCTTGGGAGCAAGCGTTTGTTTTCGTTCTCTAACAAGCTGAGGCTCGCATTTATTGAGCGCTTCGCAGATTCCGTGGTGAATCTATCTAAAAAGCGGATTGGTGCTTTGTTTGCGATTCAGCGGGATGTGAGTCTAAAGGAACAACTCGTCAGCGGGGTGGTGCTAGATGCCCAGTTCTCGCCCGAATTAGCGATGTCCGTCTTCTACCCTAAGTCCCCATTGCACGATGGTG
>JAYULG010000048.1:0-1439 GCA_043763755.1 Akkermansiaceae bacterium
TCGTCTTTGCAAAACTGGGCGTTGAAGAACCCTGATCTTGCACGGAAGTTGGTTTTTCTTCTCCTTGAGGGATCCTCAGTTTCTGCTGGAATTTTAGGAGTAGAGAAAAACTGGCTACCCGCCGAGCTCGATCTTGCCATCGGCTGGATCAATGCCCTTCCGGAAGGGGATTTACGGTCCACTTGGATAAACCAACTTGGCCGTTTTTACGTTGAAGTGAATCCTGAACGCGCGTTGGCTTTAATCCCAGACGCAAGCACTCCAGCGGCACAGCAAGAATTCATTGTTCACGTCATGGCACGCTGGGCAGAAATCGATTCAGTTAAAGCATCACAACATCTCGCTACAATGCCTGCAGGAGCCATTCGGGACGCTGCGGAGAAAGCATTCCTCAGCCAAATCTGCCAACGCATGCCCGCCGCCGCCGCCGCCTACGTGGCTAGTGAAATGACCTCGGAAAGCGCTGCGCAAGAAGAGGCCACTCGCCTTGTAGTCACTCATTGGTCACATCTCGATCCGTCCTCCACCGCTCAGTGGTTAGGAACTTTTCCTCCGTCAGCATTGCGCGCCGAAATGATTGGAGTGCTGATGCCCACATGGGCGGAGAAAGATTCATCCGCCGCCATCGCATGGTCTCAATCAATGTCCGCCGTATTAGCATACTAACTAGAAAGTTTTGCGATGCAATTTACACCAGCACTTCACATCAGCTTCGTAGCACTCACACTTGTGATGCCACTCGCGTCTGCTGGCCCCATCACTGTCGCTGGCGATCCAATCGTGGCAGGGCAACTTGTCTTCTCTGACTTTACGATTGCAGCCGTTGGTGAAATTCCGACACAAAACAGTATTCCAAGTGCAAGCAACGGCCAAGCGGGCGCGGCGATAGATGGCAATATGGCAACTGCATACACCAATTTCGGAGCGGCGAATTCTGGCTACATTGTCACTCCGGCAGTAGGACTATCCAATGTCACGGGACTAACTCTCACGACTGCCACAGATTCTCCTAGCAGTGATCCGCTTACCTTTTCACTTTATGGAACGAATGTTCCCCTTACCAATATCACGGCTGGGACAGTATTTACCTTGGATGATTTTACCGCGATTACGACAGATCAAACCACTGGGCTACTCCCTCAGATTGCTCGGGGTGCAACGGTGGGCATTGCTCTCACAAACACCGAAAATTTCAAATCATACCTGCTCGTTTTCCCCACCGTCCGCAATGCGGATGCCGCGAGTCTGAAGATTGCTGAGGCAATTCTCACTGGATCTAGTCTCGCGGTCCCTCGTGCGCCACTTGCAATCAAGAGTTATAATTTCAATTTTACAACGAACCAACTGACGCTGACATGGACTTCCGTGCCGACCGAGAGCTATAGGATCACGAGTTCAGATAACCTTTTACCACCGTGGAACAACATTACAATAAACGT
>JAYULG010000049.1:0-4987 GCA_043763755.1 Akkermansiaceae bacterium
GAATCAATCGAAAAAACGAGCCACTTTTGGCCTGCAATTTTAGCACGCTCAAACAATGCTTCCGGTGTTTCCGCATCGCCCTCGTGAGTGGCATCATAGCGCGACCAAAGATCAATGGTGCGGAGATAGGTGTTTGCATCAAAGCGTTTCACAAACTTTTTCCCCTGGTGGAGCATGTAGCTTTGGAATTGATCCCGCACCCGATACCACGCCAGCACGTCATCCGCTTGCACCACATCTTGGCGGGCACGCCGCTCAAAGGCATCTAGGTGGACAAAGGTCTTTTGTGAAATCATGCGGGCCAGCGCGAGGCCATAAAGTGGCGATTGGCCGTCATAATAATTCCCTCCGTTGAAATGGGGATCATTTTCAATCGCGAGGATTTGCTCGAAAAGGATGAGGCGATTGAGAACCGTCGTCTTAAATCCCGAAGCCACGAGGATCACATTGCGCACACGGTCCGCCAGACGGGTGGC
Organism: Akkermansiaceae bacterium; assembly: GCA_043763755.1. GTDB lineage: Bacteria > Verrucomicrobiota > Verrucomicrobiia > Verrucomicrobiales > Akkermansiaceae > Luteolibacter. The sequence continues at coordinate 477 of JAYULG010000049.1, forward strand.
GAAAGTCAGGGCCACTAAGCCGCCTACGGAGGGGCCAATGACGGCATGCAGAACATCAATTTGAAAATGGTCTAACAAATGGCTGAAAACTTCCACTTGATCCGCCGCCGTCACGGCTGGGAAGCGCGAGCCGTAGGGTTTGCCCGTCTCTGGATCGATTGATGCAGGGCCAGTGCTGCCATAACACCCGCCGAGGTAATTTGCGCAGATGACAAAGTTTTTAGAAGTATCGATTGCCTTACCTCGCCCGATCATATTTTCCCACCACCCATCGTGGAGTTCTGGCTGCCATAGCTCATCCACGCCCTCAATGGCGGAATTATGGCCAGCAGCGTGGTGCGATCCGGACAGCGCGTGAAAAACAAACACGGCATTTGTGCGCTCTGAATTGAGTTTACCCCATGTCTCGTAGGCGAGGGTAATGCCCGGGAGGATGCCGCCATCGCGCAGCCGCACTGGCTTACTGGGGCTTCCAGTTTGGAAAAAATGCGTCTTCGTCTGAGCGGGCATGGGGCGAGATTAAAAGGCACTCACCCCGGAAGGCAAGAGCCTGATTGGCTTAGCAGGGGTGAGTAAATTCCATAAACGTGGTTGCGGCGTCTCGCCGCAGGGAATCAATGATCTTGCTGCGAGACGCATCAACCACATTCAGCCCACCCGCTAAAATCAGTTTTACGGCCCACTCGTTTGATGCTAGGTCTGGGGAAGATGAAATGGATTTACGTTAGTTTGTGCGCACTTTTGTTTGCCGCTTGTGGTCCGGCTTCCCTGCCCAGCGGCACTGAGGGATCTTCCGACCAAGTAGGGCTTGGTTTCCTTCCTACAAAGCCAGAAAAAGGCACGCTCTTCCAGTATTACCAACCCAAAGCTGTTTCAAAATGGCGGAATAATTGGACCTCCGCGCTCGATCTCACAGGCGTTTCGTGGAATGATTCCCGCACGGCTACGCTCATCGCTCCTAGCTACGTGGTGATGGCCGCGCACTTCATCAGGCCATCCAATGTGGCAGTGATGTTCCATGACAAAAATGGCAAAGCCTACGAGCGCTACATCACCGCAGTGCGCTCTCTCACGGTGGCGGATGTGGCGGTGGGTAAACTGAATATGCCCTTGCCGCCTGAGATCAAACGCTACCGTTTCGCCCGTGCTGGTGAAACCACGGTGGGCAGGCCGGTGATCACCACGGACCAGACGATGACGCTTTCCGTGCATCGCATCCAGAGCATCGCTGACAACGTGATCAGCTTCAGTTACTCACCAGATCTTGCTCCCATCTATCGACGGAATCTAATCGTTGGAGATAGCGGAAATCCCACCTTCATATACTCAAATGGAGATCTCGCCCTGCTCGAAACTCACACCACGGGTGGGCCGGGCGCAGGCCCATTTTATGGTGATCCCGGATTGCAAACCGCCATCCGCGCGGCCATGGCAGAGATGGGAAACTAAGTGGTCTCAAGCGAGCGCGGGTTCGGCCAGCCCAGCGCGGACGAGCAGTGGTTCTTGCTCTGGATCGCGGCCCATGAAGCGGCGGTAGAGTTCAGCAGGCGGGGCTGAATTTCCCTTGCTGAGGATGTGCTCGCGGAAGCCATGGCCAGTTGCAGCATTGAGCACACCATCACGTTGGAAGCGGGTAAATGCATCGGCATCCAGCACTTCCGCCCATTTGTAGGAATAGTAGCCCGCCGCGTAGCCAGTGGGGCTGCTGAAGAGGTGGGAAAAACGCCGCATCATGGAAGGTGATTGGGTATTAAGGGGAGCGAGGTAGCCTGCGAGCACCTCGCGATCTACCTTATCCAGATCCATTTCCTGGAATTCAGTGGGGCGGAGATGCAGTTCTAAATCGAGCTTGGCAAATGCAAGCTGCCGCATGAATGCCGTGGCGCTGAGGTAATTCTTCGCTGCGAGCATTTTTGCAAATAGATCCTTAGGGATCACCGCTCCAGTTTCATGGTGGCGGGCAAAGAGGTCCAGCGACTCACGGTCCCAACAAAAATTCTCCATGATCTGGGATGGTAGTTCCACAAAGTCCCACGCGACGTTGGTTCCAGCTAAGGATTTCACGGAAACCTCGCTCAGCAGACCATGAAGCAAGTGGCCGAATTCATGAAAAATCGTCTCGACCTCGCGGTGGGTAAGCAGGGCGGGCTTGCCTTCAATGGGTGGGCTCATGTTGCCAACGATCAGGCCCAAGTGTGGCTCACCGAGTGCTCCGGTGTGGAGGGAATTCATCCAAGCACCGCCGCGCTTGGACTCGCGTGGGTGCCAATCCGCATAGAACGATCCGAGGTGCGCGGAGGTTATTGCATCGTGGATTTCGTAAAATTTGCATTCAGGATGCCATACCTCCACCGCACCGGTAGCACACTCGCGGAGAGTGATGCCAAACAGCCGCGAGGCGATTTCAAACATCCCTGTCATCACGCCATCTACCGGGAAATACGGACGCAGCGCTTCCTCATCAAAGTCGTAATTTTCCTGTCTTTGTTTCTCTGCCCAGTAAGACACTTCCCATGGTTCTAACAGACTTACAGCCTCGCCAGTTTTACTAGATTTATAGTTTCCGAGTTGTGCATATTCCGCGAGAAAGGTGGGGTGGACGCGGGAATAGAAACCTTCGATGAAGTCGAGGGCGGCCTTGCCCGTCTTGGCCATCCGCCGTTGGAGTGTGAGATTTGCAAAATTTGGGTGGCCAAGGATGCCCGCCTTCTCATGGCGCAGCGCGAGAATCTGCCATACGAGCGCCGTGTTATCATGCTCGCCCGTGGCGCCGATCTGGCAGGATGCCTGCCACACCTGATGGCGGATAGCCCCATCATGCAAGTGCTGCATCAGCGGAAACATCGACGGGAATTGTAGGGTAAATCTCCACGCAGGAGCAGCGTGATCTTTGGCACGAGCATTCGCCGCAGCACTTGCCTTTGCGGACTCTGGCAGACCATCGAGCTTTGCCTCATCGGTGATGATGAGTTCCCAAGCGTTTGTAGAATCTAAGACGTGCTCGGAGTAAAGCTGGGTGAGCTTGGAGAGTTCGGCATCGATCGCGGCAATGCGGAGCTTTTGTGCTTCTGGAAGATCTGCTCCAGAATTTTGGAAATCCGCGAGGGTCTCTTCGACGAAGCGTCGGGCCACAGAGTCGAGTGCTTTGATTTCCGGCTTGGCCGCTACCGTTTTAATGATCGACCACAAGCGTGGATTGAGCGCAATGGATGAGAAAAAATTCGTCACATCCGGTAGCATCAGATTGAGCGCCTCGCGCTGGGCGGGTGAATCGCTCACTGAGTCTAAATGATTCAGGCGGCCCCAACCGCGGGCGAGGCTCTCGGTAGCTTTTTCAAGCGCAAGGAAGGTGCTTTGGTAGCTCGCCATGGCCGGATCTTGGGAGCAAATGGCTTCAATATTTTGCTCGGCGAGCGCAAGCGCGTGGCGGATGTCTGGCTCTACCGCCGCAGCAACGAGCGTGGACCATGCGACGTGGAAATCTGGAGCGAGAAATGGGTGCATCGGTAGGAGCAATTTAGGTAAGCGAACCACTTCGCTCGGCCGCCGCATCATCGGCAGGGAATGGACCTTGTCCAATCTTTGCTCCTCAAAAAGCGTGGAAGCGGATTACCAATTGATGTTCTGCCCGCGAGTATCGATGTGCGTGAAATTCCAATAGCCGCCCACTCCACCCTTGAATAGGCCGAGATCGCGCAAATGGCGGGACGCAGCAGTCACCTGCGCCGCTTTCACGGGAAATTTCACGTCAGTGGCCACGTTTGCTTGGTGCCATGAGCCCGTCTTGGCTCCCGCGCAGAGTGCATTGTAAGATGGTGCGCGGTAGGCCGAAATGATTTCCACTTCGCGCACTCCCATTTCGAGAGCAATGCGATCCACCACTCGCAAGGTGTAGCCCATGCGATTCCACCACGCTTTAGGTGGCAGGCTGTTCCAGACTGACCCTTTCTGCTTTGCATGCGCTTCAATGACTTGTTTTGGGGAAACTTGTTTGAGGTTCAATGCACAAAGGTAACGGGTGTAATCGATCAATGCAGCCCGATTGTTTTGCACCCACTCCGGAGGGAGGTCTGTAAAGTCGATGCGCCCCACAGTGGCGGGAGCAGGCTTGGTGCCGGAAGTTCCCACACTCACTTTCGGGCTTTTTCCCGATGAAAGAAACGCTACAGCGGGACTCGCTGAGGCGGCCAGCACGATGCTCGCGAGGCCCAAAGTGCTGAGCGCACTGCGGCGGGTGAGCGGGCAAGTTTTTTCAGGAGTCGATTGTGCAGGCTCTTCTGGGGAAAACATAGCGGTAAGATGGAATAGCGGATTCTAAGGCGGCTCTAGCGGCGTGGGAGGCTTCTGGAGATCTGGTAAGGGAAGCATCTTGAATGCCTAGGACAAGGAAAAAAGCCTAACATGCAGAGAATCCATAGGGCGATTGCCTAGCAGTGCCTTGAAAGCCTAGCTTTCAAGGCTTTTTAGATTCATGCTAGACTTTCGTCCTAAAACAGCCAAGTTAGGCAGGT